>JBIKRP010000341.1:0-3073 GCA_044349145.1 Flavobacterium sp. | reverse complement strand
GTATCGAACTCTAGCATGTACTTTTTTTATTTTCGACAGCACTTTTTTGGAAGTATAATTTTCATGCAATCCAAAAATGAAGTACTTATCGAGAAATCCTTCATCAAAGGCATAGGAAAATCCGTTGCCACTATGTCGACCTTCTAAAATCCGGAAATCGGAATGCGCGTCAAAATTGACTGCATTGACTGGCTTACCTTTCGCTAAAGCGGTTCCTTTTATGTTGCCGTAAGAATTATTATGACCACCGCCAATGATAATTGGAATCTTATTGGCTTTCACAATAATCGAGACTAAATGAGCTACCTCTTTGTCGATTTTTATGACCAAATCACTAAATTTTCTTCTGTCCGCGATGTTGTGGTAGTTCAACCCTTCTGCTTGTTCCATTTCTTCTGCAACATCCAACTGTCCTAAAACCAATAGTTCATTTCCTTTACAAAATTTATTGAATTGAATGTTTGCAATACTCTTTATCGCGCATTCCCAAGCAGAATGAGCACCTGGTCGACCAAAGTTGGCGCGGACACCAATATCTTCTGGGATTCCGAATAAAACATAACGAGCGGTAGTACTATTTAAAAAAGAAGTAATCGATTCTGTACCTTTTGGAATGGTAATCATTTTTTCTCCAAATTTTACTTCCCCACTTCTATGGTTAGTAATTCTCGCTAGATCAATATTTGTGAAAGGAATTAATTTTTCCATAAAAAAAATTTAACATTCAAAAGTAATATATTCATCCAAACTTCCGTTATAACCACAAATATTATTATTTTTGCTTAAACAAAATATAAATTTATGGAAAATCAAAAAAGTAATTCAAATTTAAAGGCGGTCATTGCAATATTAGCGATACTTCTTATTGGAAGTTTAGTGTATATTTTTAAAATGACATCTGATGCGAAAGCATTACAGACAGAACTTAGCACGACTACGAGTGAGAAGGAATCAGTAATGAAAGATCTTGAAGCTTTGAAAACAAGGTATGATGCAGCGATTGCGGAAAACACTTCGATGTCTGATGAACTCATAGCAGAACGCGAGAAAATTGTAAATTTGATGGCTGATTTGAAAAAATCTAAAGGTGATGTTGCTTCAATGTCTAAATACAAAAGCCAATACTTTGCACTAGAATCCAAAATGAAAACTTTAATGGCAGAAAATGAAGTATTAAAGAAAGACAATGCTAAATTGACTGTTGAGCGTGATAGTACGATAACCGTTTTAGGTGAGTCAAGAAAATACAATGAGGTTTTAGTAGGTCAAAATGAAGAATTATCTAAAACTGTCGAAATTGCTCAAAAGCTTTCAGTTTCTAATTTGAAAACAGCAGCTTACAAATTGAGAAGCTCAGGGAAACAAATCGAAACAGAAAAAGCAAGAAAAGCAGATGTTTTGAAAATTAGTTTTACAATCAATGAAAACAAAGTTGCAAAACAAGGTGATAAAACGTATTATGTACAGGTGATTGATAGCAAAAACAATGTACTTGGTGAAAAGAAAACAGAATCGTTTGGTTCAAATTCGTTGACTTATAGCTTTACAAGTACTGTAAACTACGAAAACAAATCGGTAGACGTAACACAAGATTTACCAGGTAAAGACTTTGAAAAAGGAACTTATTTTGTAAATGTATTTGATAAAGGTGAATTGGTATCGAAATCTAGTTTTAGCTTAAGATAATCAAAACAATATTGAAAATAAAAAAGGAATCCAATTTGGGTTCCTTTTTTTATTGAACTGTTTTTCCTTCAATAATAACTTGGTCAATCAAATTACTGCCAAAAGCATACGGCAATTGGTAAATCGAAGTAATGGGCTTGGTAATAATTAAATTGGCTTTTTTACCAATAGTGACGCTTCCGTGGGTATTAGACAATCCCATCGCATAAGCACCGTTAATGGTCGCTGCATTAATCGCCTCTTCAGGTGTCATTTTCATTTTAATACAAGCGGTCGCAACGACAAAATTCATGTTACCTGATGGAGTTGATCCTGGATTAAAATCAGTAGCCAAAGCCAGAGGCAAACCTGCATTCAAAATCTCCCGAGCTGGTGTGTAAGGGATACTCAAAAAATAGGAGCAAGACGGCAACGCAACGGGCATTGTTGATGAACCTTTTAACGCTTCTACGTCTGCTGGTTGCATCACTTCTAAATGATCGACAGACAGCGCGTTATTCTTTACGCTAATTGCAACACCGCCAATTGCATTGAATTGATTGACATGAATCTTTGGAATCAAACCATGTCTTAAACCACATTCCAGTATCTGATTTGTTTCTTCCACAGAAAAATATCCGGTTTCGCAAAAGACATCGACATAGTCTGCCAGTTTTTCCTTTGCAATTCTCGGAATCATTTCATTTACAATGAGATCAATATAACCATGATGGTTATTTTTAAATTCTGCTGGATAAGCGTGCGCTCCCAAAAAAGTGGCTTTAATCGCAATCGGATAATCTTCTTTCAAACGTCGAATCACACGCAACATTTTAATTTCATCTTCGACTGTTAGTCCGTATCCGGATTTTATTTCGACAGCGCCTGTTCCTAATTGCATGACTTCTTCCAAGCGTACTTTTGACTGCTGATATAGATCTTCTTCAGAAGTATTTTGAAGTTTCTTGGCAGAGTTTATGATGCCACCACCACGACTGGCAATTTCTTCATAAGATAAACCATTGATTCTATCTACAAATTCCTGCTCACGATTACCAGCATAAACAATATGCGTATGACTATCGCACCAAGCAGGCAAGACCATTTTTTCGTTGGCGTCAATTAATTTTTCGGGATTGATTTCAGGGCAATCATGCATCAAACCAAAATCTTTTATCAAATTATTCTCAATAAGCAAATAAGCATTTTTGATACTTGGCAAAGTAGCCATGGCTGCACCCGAAACTTTAGCAATATTAGTCTCTCGTATTTGAAACAGTTCCTTGATATTGATGATTAAAGTTTGCATTTTCGTTTTTTTGTAAATGTAAATTAGAATTTTAAAAACTCCTATCTTTAGAACAAATTATTCGAGATGAAGAAAATCAAATATAGTAAAGTTAAGAAA
>JBIKRP010000340.1:0-3081 GCA_044349145.1 Flavobacterium sp. | reverse complement strand
TCCGATGATGTTTTTTTTCAAAAAATCATCCAGCCAAATGAATCGCAACAATTTGTTGAAATCGTCTTTATTTATGTTGTTAATATCCCCCGAAATTATTGGAACTCTTGCTGTAAATTCATCCGACAATGGCATTATATTTCCTTGATAGTCAATATAAAAAGAGCTTTCATCGTTGAACACTCTTGCGATTGGTGTTTTTTGTTTTACCATCGCTTTTAATACCCCATCTATACTAACAAAAACCTCAGATTTTTCAATCATTGGGTTCGAATTGATAGACTTCTCCAATTGGTTCAAATCTAATTTATCTTTACGTATGCTTTGCGCGTCGGTTTTATTTTCTATTAACAATTTATTAACCGTTTCCTGTTTGATATATGGACTAGAATTGTCAACAAAAACCACATCCGATTTCACCAATTTTCGCCTCTCATGTCTGATTGAAGTGAAGGAATACAAAAACACCATCAATGCGAACATCAGTATTAATCGAATATTTGACCATTTGAACCAACTCATGACAAGGCTTCTTTAATAGGTTTTACTAATTCTCCAATATCCCCTGCTCCGATGGTGACAATCACTTTTGCTTCACTTAATTTTATCGCAGTTATTAACTCCGTTTTTGACACCAATTTGACGTTTGGATTGGTCATTTTAGAAAGCAACCATTGCGATGTTATGCCTTCCATAGGTAACTCTCTAGCGGGATAAATGTCTAGCAGCAGAATTTCATCGAAAGCAGATAAACTTCCCGCAAAACCATCTGCAAAATCTTTGGTTCTGCTAAACAAATGCGGTTGAAAAATCGCCAGTACTTTTCGATTCGGATAGAGCTCTCGAACGGCTTGATGCACCGCATTAATTTCAGTTGGATGATGCGCGTAATCATCAATAAACACCAATTCGTCCGTTTTGATTTGAAATGAAAATCGACGTCGAATTCCTCTAAAAGACGCCAATGCCTTTCGTATATCGTCGTTAGCAATTCCGTAGGTTTTCGCCATTGCCAATGCCATTAACGCATTGGTCAAATTATGCTTTCCTGGCAAACTAAATCGAAGGTCGTTGATAATTTCCTTAGGCGTTTGAACATCAAATAAATATTCGCTATTTTCAATTCGAACATGAAATGCTTTGAAACTTGCTTCTTCGTTTACTGCGACCTCAATTCCCTCGAGGCGAAGTCCTTTTGCGATAAACAATTTGCTTTTGTCTTCGACTTTATCAGCAAACTCTTGGAAAGAAGCTTCGATGGACGCCTTATCACCATAAATATCTAAATGATCCGCATCGGTAGAGGTGACACAAGCGATATTGGGATGCAGGTGTAAAAACGAACGATCAAACTCATCTGCTTCAACAACAGTTACTGTTTTTCCGTTTCCGATTAGATTAGAATCATAGTTTTCGACAATTCCACCGATAAAGGAAGTCACATCAACACCACTTTGAAACAAAATATGTCCAAGAATGCTTGACGTTGTGGTCTTGCCATGCGTTCCCGCTACGGCAAAACAAAACGTATCTTTCGTAATGATACCCAGCACTTCTGATCTTTTCTTGATTTGATAATCGCGTTCTATAAAGTAATTCCATTCGGAATGATGACTCGGAATCGCCGGCGTGATAATGACCAAAGTATTCTCTTGGTAAAAATCTGTTGGGATTTTTTCGATGGCGTCTTCAAAATGAATCTCAATGCCACTTACTGCCAACTCTTTGGTTAGTTCGGTTTCGGTTTTGTCATAGCCAGACACCTTCTTGCCTAAAGTTTTGAAATACCGTGCTAAGGCGCTCATTCCGATGCCTCCGATACCGATAAAATAGACATTATGTATTTGGTTTAGATTCATTTCAATTATTTGCTCGCAAAGACGCAAAGGCGCAAAGCGAAGTATTTGTTCTTACTTAATTAACCTAATAATTTCCTCAACGATATCATTTGTTGCATTGGGTTTCGCCAATGTCTTGATGTTAGCCGAAAGCTCTTTTTGTAAGTTTTCATCGATTAACAAATTATTGAAAACCGTTTCAAATCTTTCCTCAAGTTCATTTTCTTTTAATAGGATTGCGCCATTCTTCTCGACAATGGCTTGCGCATTCTTCGTTTGATGATCTTCTGCAACATTGGGCGATGGAATAAAAATCACTGGCTTTCCTACCAAACACAATTCAGATACAGAGGATGCTCCAGCACGTGAAATCACAAAGTCTGCTGCCGCATACACCAAATCCATTTTGTCAATAAATGCTACCACTTGAACGTTTTCTCGATTATTAAATTGTTGGTATTCTTCGATATAAAACTTACCACATTGCCAAATGACTTGGACATTTTTTGATGTAAAAAAGTCGAGTTCTTTTGCAATGAGCTGATTGATTCTTCTGGCGCCTAGGCTTCCACCTAGAACCAACAGCGTTTTCTTTTCCGGGTTTAATTTAAAATAGGAAATCGCTTCGTTTCTCTTACTATTAATGGCAATTAGATCTTGACGCACTGGATTTCCCGTCAGTTTAATTTTTTCTTTCGGAAAAAAGCGATCGAGATTTTCATACGCTACACAAATCGAATTGGCTTTTTTGCTTAATAATTTATTGGTGATCCCTGGATAAGAATTTTGTTCTTGAATCACCGTTGGAATTCCGGCGCTATTTGCCATTTGCAACAACGGTCCACTAGCAAATCCTCCAGTTCCAATCACTACATTCGGTTTAAATTGTTTGATGATGGCTCTTGATTTTGCTAAACTACTCACCAATTTGAAAGGAAACATCGCATTGTCAATCGTTAACTTTCTTTGTAAACCTGCAATCCAAAGCCCTTTGATATCGTAACCTGCTTGAGGCACTTTTTGCATTTCCATTTTATCTTGCGCACCGACGAATAGGAATTCTGCGTCGGGAAACCTCGACTTCAATTCATTAGCAATAGCGATGGCTGGGTAGATGTGTCCACCGGTTCCGCCGCCGCTTAATATGAATTTTAGTTTTGTCATTTACTTAGTTCCTAAGTTTCTGAGATACTGAGTATCTGAGTTTATTTTTTACCGAGAACAGCGTTCATCGGGTTGGTTT
>JBIKRP010000339.1:0-3089 GCA_044349145.1 Flavobacterium sp. | reverse complement strand
ATTTGCTTCGCATTTTATGAGCAAAGTAAAGCAGATAAAAATGTCTTTATTATCATTATTGCTATCGTAATTTTTATGTTTGGAATGATGAAATTAAGTGCTAAAACACCGAGTAAAAATCAAGAAAGCGAAGACGATAATGTTTAAAATAGGAGATGAAGTTTCTGTATTGGATGACGCCATCAACGGTGTGGTCATCGGAGTCAAAGATAAGGAAGTTTCTATCGAAACAGAGGACGGTTTTACGATGACATATTTTGTCAATCAATTAATTAAAAATTTTAAAACCAGCAGTTTAAGTAAAAATATAGGAAGTTTTAATTCAGATAAAATTAAACAAGAGAAGGCAATCGAAAAACCGCGAAGTTTTGTCAAAGAAAAGAAAATTAAGGGTGAAATTCCGCCACCGGAATTTGATTTGCATATCGAAAAATTGACCAAAAACTTTAGAGGAATGAGCAATTACGATATTCTCAATTTGCAATCAGAAACAGCAAAAAGACATGTCGAATTTGCCATCAGAAATCGCATTCCGAAAATTGTTTTTATTCATGGCGTTGGTGAAGGAATTCTAAAAGCCGAATTGGATTTTTTACTTGGGCGTTATGAGTCGATTTCATTTCGTGACGCCAATTACCAAAAGTATGGTGTAGGAGCCACAGAAGTTTTTATCCGGCAGAATTCAAAATAGTAATTCTAATTTGTTGTTAGTAGGTTTCCTAAAAGAATAGCATTGCCATAATAGAAGGTGTTATTTCCTTTTTGAAAAGTAACCGCTTTCAAAACGATTGTATGAAGATAACTATTAGGTCCATTGGTGGTGGTTGTTACTTCTATCATTCCACTGACATCTGCAACACCATCTTGCGCAACCCAAAGTTCATTTATTGGCTGAAAATTTGGAAAACCTGCACAGAAATAGTCATCATTATTATTTAATGTTAACGCAGAGCCAAAAAGTAAGTATAAGAGTTTATTTGAAGTCGACGAGATTAATCCGACTTTTGTAACACCTAGGTTATCGGTTGACAATAAGCTAGTGTCAAAATTGTCAATTGCAATACCTTCTATTCCATTGGTTCGAGCATTGTAAAGCACATTGTTACTGCACAATCTTATATCATCTGGGTTAAAATCGAATGGGAGTA
Source organism: Flavobacterium sp. (assembly GCA_044349145.1). GTDB lineage: Bacteria > Bacteroidota > Bacteroidia > Flavobacteriales > Flavobacteriaceae > Flavobacterium. The sequence continues at coordinate 1,941 of JBIKRP010000339.1, read as the reverse complement.
CCGTTGTTGTAGTGCTATACTCCCCGAAAACAAAGCGCTCATAAATTTGAGTTCCTGACGGTTTTGAAAATACAATATTCTTAAAAATAATATTATGAACAAAACGAGTAATTGCAGTAGCTCCCGTGGTTTCATTGGTCGTATAAACAGCAATGGTACTAATTTCAATGGTGCCAGCGGTTGCTATCCATTCCTCTGTTGCGATAGGAGCAATAGGGCTTGGAGTCGAACAAATATTACCAGCACCCACTACACCGTCGTAAGCGCGGTACGTAACACTCACATTGCCTCCAATTGGAATAACTAGCGGTGAATCAGCGGGTCTTATTTCATTTGGAAATGCATTAAGTGAACTAGGAATTTTGATAAATAGGGCTTCATTGCCATTCAATTTGTAGAGCGTTTCTCCACAAGTATTTGTTGTTACAGTAGCAAAGTCAATATTTTCAACTGTCAAATCACCATCATCACATCCGTTGAGTATTAATAAAAGGAAAAGTAAACCGAGAATATTTTTCATGTGATGCATATTTTTGACAAAAATAGGATTTTAATTGACAATCGGCAATCAAATCAACGTCGATTAGAAATCGAAAATTCTTACCTTTGGCGCATGAAAAAAGTATATCTGGATAACGCTGCGACTACTAAAATTTATCCTGAAGTAGTAGAAGAGATGATGAAAGTATTGCAAGAAGATTTTGGCAATCCATCGTCCTCCCACAGTTTTGGTCGTCAAGCCAAAAGCGTTCTAGAGTTTTCAAGGAAATCAATTGCGAAATCACTCAACGCAACGTCTCAAGAAATTATCTTTACTTCCGGAGGAACCGAGTCTAACAATTGGATTTTACGCAATGCGGTTACCGTTTTAAAAGTGGAAAGAATCATATCAAGCAAGATCGAACATCATGCGGTATTGCATGTTTTGGAGGTGCTGAATGATGAATTTGATATTGCTGTTGATTATGTCAATATTTTGTCTAATGGTGAAATTGACGTCACCCATTTGGTGTCATTACTTTCCGATCCTAAGAAAACATTAGTTTCATTAATGCATGTTAATAATGAAATCGGAACTGTTTTAGACCTAGATTTAGTGGGACGAATTTGCAAGCAACATCAGGCTTATTTCCATTCGGATACCGTACAATCAATCGGTAAATTTCCATTTAATTTGCAAGAGCTTTCTATCGATTTTTTAGTAGCAAGTGCCCATAAGTTTCACGGTCCAAAAGGAATTGGTTTTGCTTTTATTAGAAAAGGCTTGCCGATTGCTCCGATGGTATTCGGTGGTGAGCAAGAGAAGGGCATACGACCTGGGACAGAATCGATTCATAATATCGCGGGAATGGCAAAAGCGTTAGAACTTTCCCTTTCCGATTTAGATAGGCAACAAACCTATATTAGTGACTTGAAAAGCTACTTGATTTCGCAACTTGAATCTAGTTTTCCAGGGTTTAAAATTAATGGTAATCCCGAAGGGTTTTATAATATCATCAACGTCCAATTACCATTTTCGGAAGACAAGACGGCGATGATTTTATTTCACTTGGATATGAAAGGGATTGCAGTATCGCGCGGTAGTGCCTGCCAATCAGGTAGTTCAAAAACCTCACATGTGTTGGCAGAAATACTTTCAGACAAAGATGTAACAAAACCATCTCTGAGAATTTCACTGAGTAAATACAATACTGCAGCCGAAATCGATTATCTGATTTCAGTATTGAAAGAGCTCTAATTCTAATTCTTCTTTTTGGCTTTCTCTTTGGCTTTCTCTTGCTTCTTAAAGTATCCTTTGAAAAAGAAATTATGTTTTAAAGCTTCCAAGTTTTCATTTAATCGTGAACTCGCTTGGTTGATGTTGATCATCGTAGAATCTATATTCTTTACTAGTTTCGGATCATTCGATAAGTAATTAATAGCGCCTTTACCGTCTTTCAC
>JBIKRP010000338.1:0-3106 GCA_044349145.1 Flavobacterium sp. | reverse complement strand
TAAAAATTACCAGTAATCCGAATATTCCTTCTACAAAGCCTCAAGTTCTATATACTGCCGTGCATCACGCGCGAGAACCGATTTCGCTCTCGCAAACCATTTTTTATATGTGGTATTTGTTGGAAAATTATGAAAGCAACGAAGAAATACAAAGAATTGTAGACAATACTGAATTGTATTTTATTCCTGTTGTCAATCCAGATGGTTATGTTTTTAATAATGTAAGTTTTCCCGATGGTGGCGGTATGTGGCGAAAAAACAGAAGACCTTTTGATGACGGGGAATTTGGTGTAGACAATAATAGAAATTACGACTATTGGAAAGAAAATGATCCTTTTCAAAGTGTGTGGAATACGAACGGAGTTTCATTAGAGACTAACGGCGAAACTTATCCAGGAACATCTGCAATGTCAGAACCTGAAAATCTAGCGATTCAATATTTTGTTGATACCCATAATTTTAAAGTGGCATTGAATGCGCATACGTTTAGCAATTTATTATTACATCCTTTCGGATATGATTTGAATACGCCAAGCGCTGATGAAACGCTATTTTCTACACTCGGTGAATTAATGGTTTCAAAAAATGACTATTCGAATATTATTTCCTCTTTACTTTACGCTGCATCAGGAAATTCGGACGATTTTATGTATGGACAAACAATGAATCATGGTAAAATTTATGCTTTTACTCCAGAAATTGGAGACTCTTTTTGGCCACCGGAAACAGATATTATTCCGCTTTGTAAAGAAATGATGTTTACCAATTTAACGGCTGCAAAATTTGTAGGGGATTATACTGTATTGAAAGATACTTCGCCTGAATATCTCGGCAGTAATTCAGTCGTATCTGCCACTTTTGAATTGACAAAAATTGGCTTACCTACCAATAATAATTACACCGTTTCTATAAATCCTGTATCTTCAAATATCGTCAATGTTGGTGTTCCTTTTGTGGCTAGTAATCTAAACTTATTTGAACCCGTTACTTCGGCTATCGAATTAGAATTGGCTAACGGAACGACAACGGGAGACGAGATTGTTTACGAGCTTGTTGTAGACAATGGAACATTTTTGCAGACGCGGTTAGTCAGCAAAAAATTTGGAGGAATGCAAGCGATTTATAGTAATGAATGTTCAAGCGCAGTTGGTTTTAATGGCAATGGTTGGGCAACAACTACGGAAGATTTTGTTTCTCCATCCACTTCAATCACTGATTCTCCCAATACTAATTATGCTGATTCGCAACAAAAAGTAATCCTTTTGACTGAAGCTTTAGCGATACCAAATACGCCTGGAGCAAATTTGACGTTCTCGGCTAAATGGGCGATTGAAGACAATTTTGATTCCGTGCGATTTCAAATAAGACTGGCTTCGGGTAATAACTGGGAATCACAATGTGGAAAATATACAAATGCTGGGAATGTCAATAATGGTCAACCTGAAGGTCCACTTTTCGATGGTATTCAAGATTCATGGATTCAGGAGCAAATCAACTTAGACGATTATTTGGGCCAAAGTGTAAGGATTCGCTTTATTCTTAATTCTGACGATGCAAGCAATTTTGACGGTTTCTATTTTGATGACTTGAAGTTAAACATTCCGCTAAGTACAACCCTTTCTAATGTGAGTTCAACAATTCAGCAATTTAGAATTTTTCCCAATCCAACGAATTCAATGCTAAACATCAATACAAACCTAAGTGATTACAGCATTAAAATTTACAATTTGATGGGACAACAGCTGTATTCAACTGAATCAAATCATGGCATGCAAAAAATAAATGTGAGTGAACTTACCACTGGAATGTACTTTATTGAAATACGTTCAAATAGCATTACGGAAACGCAAAAGTTCTATAAGAACTAATTCGTATTACTTTTCTGAGGTCAATTGCTTCCTGCTTTTATAAGCTTTTAGATATTCTCCTTTTGGAGTTCCATCATCGAATGAACTAAATTTTACAATCGTTCTAACACCTTGACGGGCTTGTTCATTGCTCCAATTTTCATATTCAATGCGATACAGTGCGGAATACATTTCAGCACGACCAACGCCATGATAGCAATGAATCAAGACAGGATAATTAGCCGGATTATCCATAATCTTAAAAAATGTTTTTAAGTTCTCCGGCTTAGGAACTTGGTCGGAACCATTATTGAAGTAGTTCACTCCTTTGATCTTAGCAATCGCCTCTTTTTCGGCGATCAATTCTTGTGGAATTTCGGGGTTATTTACTAAGTCAGCCGTGCCAGGAAAACGAAGATCTACAATCGATTTGATTTTGTGCTTTTTGACGTAACTTTCAATTTCGTTTGGCGGGATTACACCAGATTTATACACTTTCCCTTCTGTAATTGTCTCAAAATTGTGATTGATGTTCATGTCGTAAACATACTTACCAACAAAAACAATGATAAGAACTAATACTACTAAACCAATTCTCTTTGTGCTTTTCTTCATCTTATTTCGTTGTTAATTTTTGATCTACCACGCGCTCCATATAATCTTGTATAAAGGCCTTGCAATTCAATTCTATATCATCCATTTCCGCATTTCTGTTGGAAATTAAATTGTGCCTCAGTGCTTTATCATCTTTGCTGTAAAAACCAATTGATTTGGTTCCATCGAAAATACAAACATAATTCCCTCTGGAGAATTGGTACAAGTTACCGGTTGAATTCATTACAAACGGCGTTGATGATTTCTTATCTAGCAGACTTCTACCCCAACTTCGAAATGGTTTTTGATAGCCGATCATATCGAGGATCGTAGGATATATGTCTATTTGTTGCGCCAAATCTTCATCAACGCCAACATATTCGCTATTGGGTTTATAAATAATAATTGGCACTGCAAACCGCTCAATCGCGCGATAGTACTCTTTGTAGTACGTGGTGTTTCCATGATCCGCAACAAACACAAAAATTGTATTCTGGAACCACGCTGACTTCTTTGCCTTTTCAAAAAATTGCTTGATAGAAAAATCTGTATACTCAACACACTTGTGCATATTGATTTGACCTTCTTTAAACTTGTTTTTATACTTACTTGGAATGTTGTAAGGTTCGTGAGAAGAAACAGTGAATACCGTTGAAAAGAAAGGT
>JBIKRP010000337.1:0-3107 GCA_044349145.1 Flavobacterium sp. | reverse complement strand
CACCTGAATTCAAAATTGCGATTTTTGACATTCAAAAATGAAGAACCAATCAAATTGTCTCCGAAAGAAAACGAATTGCTAAAAATGTTAGCGGTTTATGAAAATGACTTGATGCCAAGAGAATTAGCATTGACCAAAATCTGGAGAGATGACAATTACTTTACCTCAAGAAGTATGGATGTTTACATCGCCAAACTTCGGAAATACCTCAAGTTAGACGAAAAAGTCGAAATCCTCAACATACACGGAGAAGGTTTCCGATTGGTAGTCAAAAACAAAGTGGCTAGTTAAATAGTAAAGCTCTGAGAAATCGGAGCTTTTTTTATAAGAAGCTATTTCCCGCTATCCACTGCAATCTTTGCTGGCGAACAACGCCAACAAAGGATTTCCGCTGCTATCGGGGCTAGGGTTTACATTACTAATCAATTTCTATTTCCAGTTGACAGCCAAAGCAAAAACAGATTTACCTTCTTTCGTAATGCTGAAGATAGTTTGGTTCTCTCTATTCGATTCGTGAATTTCAACTACTTCGCCCAACGATAACTCTTTCAAGAAATTCATATCTAAACTGGCAATCGATTTGTTCAACATTACTTCTTCATCAACAAGGTCTAGACACCATTCTAAGTATTTCACGTTATTAACGTGATTGACAATATCCAAATCTGATAAAACCACTTTTCTTTCAAAAAGTAATTGTTTCGAGTCGTAAATTTTAATTTTTAAAAAGGGTAATAAAGTTGCTTTATTTTCTGGGAATTTTTCGCAATGGTCATGCGCCAAAACCATGCCTTCTGGTCGTCGTGTTTTGGTGTTAAAGACCGCCCAAAAAGTTTCAACGCCAATACACTTTTCGCCATTTACCGAAACTTCCATCGCACGAACCGAACGGGAATTCTCCAACGAGTTGATCCATGTTTTGATGGTAATTTGGTCTTTCCACTTTGGGAGTTTGGTAATCTCAAGTCGCATTCTGCTCAATACCCAAGCTTGATCGAACTTTTGCATATCTACAAAACTAAAACCACCCGACTCGGAATGCGCCGCAGCGGTTAACTGCAACATATTGCACAAATCGGTATAGCGCAAGTTCCCATTGGGTGTGCATTGCATAAAATTGATTTCCCATTCTTGGGAATAGATAGAACTAAAGTTGGGCGCTATTGGCATATTTATTTTACCGCCGTGAATTCACGAATAAATCTTTCTTGATAGGATTCTAAAATTCGTGCTTTCGTGGCTATTTTAAAATTATTGAATCAATAAATTGAATTATTTCCTTTGGGTCAGTTTTGAAATCAAACCACTTCGTAGCCTCATTTCTCTTGAACCAAGTGAGTTGTCTTTTAGCAAAACGACGGGTGTTTTTCTTGATTTCTTCGATGGCAAAAGGCAAAGATATTTTCTCGTTAATACAATCAAATAGTTCTTTATAACCTACTGTTTGTAAAGCGTTTAGATTTTTATATAAAATAAGGTTTTTGACTTCTTCAAGTAGTCCAGCAGCCATCATCAAATCGACGCGTTGGTTGATCCGGTCGTACATCAAATTCCGATCTGCTTCTAAGCCAATGACTATGGGTGTAAATGCTCTTATATTCTTTCTTTGGTTTAGGAAACTTGAATAAGGTTGACCGGTTCCTAAGCAAACTTCCACAAAGCGCATCATCCGTTGTGGATTGAGCAACGTTTGCGGATTCTCGGTTACGAGTTTGTTATAATATGCTGGATCTTTTTCTTGCAATTGTTCTTGCAAAAAGGTTAGTCCATGTTGCTTATATTTGTTCGAAACCAAATCGCGAATGTCAGTTGCAATCTCAGGAAACGCGTCGAATCCTTTGAGAACGGCGTCTACGTAGAGTCCAGAACCACCAACTAGAATCGCAAAATCTTTCTCAACGTATAATTCCTCAAGCTTGGTAATGGCTTCTTTTTCGAAATCGCCAACAGTATAATTTTCAGTGACCGAACGATTGTGAATAAAATGATGTTTTGCTGCGGCTAATTCCTCGTTTGTTGGAGCTGCAGTACCAATATGCATTTCACGATAAAACTGTCGACTGTCGCACGATAAAATCTCACAATCGAAATGTTGCGCCAATTGAATGCTCATCGCAGTTTTTCCGATGGCTGTTGGTCCGACAATGACGATGAGGTATTTCAATTTTTTTAATTCAATATTCGTTATTCAACATTGCTTCGCCAGTTCGCTGACGCTCGGGTCAATATTCAACATTTTTTTGAAGGCTGATCAACGAACATCGAATGTTGAATGTTGATCTAGTGCCCTAGCCCCGATGGCAGTGGCATCCTTTTGTGCTGTCGTTCAGCGCAAAAGATATAACGAACAGCGGGAAATAGCTCCTAAAAATACAACAACTTCACACTTCTACTTCTTCGAATTTGACTTTGAATAATGGTCCTCGTATCGCGATTGTTCTCCATGGGCGTCAACATATTCTTCAGGATTTCGATGTTTCGGATTTGGTAATTCAAATCGTAGAACGCGTAACCTTTGTAAATGCCGTTTTCTATCAGAACCGCCGAACGCTCGTTGATAGTTCTTCCGCGGTCTGTAATTACGATGGTTTTGTTTTCAAAGACATTTTTGTCGATGAATTCTTGTACACGTGCGTTATATTCTTCAGGCGAAATAGTACCAATGCAAGCGCCGTCACATTCCTTGATGGTGTATTGAAAACAGTGGCTTTTAGTTTCGTACAAACCGGTTAATTTCTGACACAGTTTGTAGCGCGCCGTGATTCTAAACAGCGCATTTTTGCCTTCTTGAAAAGTGGTGAAAGACGTAATTTCCTTTTTTCTTCCATCTGCTTTTTGCAGCAATAGATTAAGGTAACCTTGTTCATCTTTTTCCGCATACAGCGCCCATTGAAAAATGCTTTTGCGTTGTGAACGGTTGTAAATAGGCTGATTGATTTTTATTTCTTCGCTTTCTTTGAGCAAGGCGATGAGTTCACTTCCTGTTTCTTCATAGGTCACAGCAAACACTTCAACTTGGATTTTCTTGCATTTGTTGGTTGTTCCTGTAAAATGCTGGTTGATTCTTTTCTTGATGTTTTTGCTTTTGCCAATATAAATGATAGAAC
>JBIKRP010000336.1:0-3110 GCA_044349145.1 Flavobacterium sp. | reverse complement strand
TAAAAAAAGAAACCTCCCAAATGGAAGGTTCCTTAAAAAAACTAAACTAACTTAAATTCTATTGTTTTAACAATTTTGTTGTTTTCACTCGATTATTTTCGTCTACTATCTTAACCAAATACATCCCACTATTTAAATCTGAAATATTGTATTGGTATCCAGTTGGTTGATTAGCAAAGCTTTTTACCAATTGCCCAGAAATAGAGAATATTTCTACTTTTGAAACCGTATTACTGATAAAGAAATAATCTGTTGAAGGATTTGGATAGATATTAGTAATGTCAGTGGTATCAACTTCGTCAATACTTAAGGATGATGGTTTGTTACCAAAAACTCTAAATCCTCCTGGCTCAATACTGATATTCATATTGGTATCCATGACAGAGAAAGTTGAATTATCCATCAAATTTGCCCATGTGCCTGTGAAGGGAAAACCTCCGGCGACATTATAAGTATTGTTACTAAAGTTTGTCAATACAAACACATAACTCAAAGCAGTGGTTTGTGAAGTGCTTGTCCAAACGTCTAATCGTGGACGTCCTACTGATCCAAAGTTCCATGCAAAAGAACCATTTTCAAAAACGTCCTCTGTTTTTCTCAAGTTGATCATTGTAGACCAATTGTTATAGATTGTATTTCGATTGGTATTTGCCAACCAATTTTCCGACCATTGCGGTTGCGGTTTTGTATCTAGTTTACAATCTGGGCTAGAAAAGGAAACTGTCCCATTTTCGCATGTCCACAAAGATTTTTCCCAGCCAAGAGGTCCAAAGTGCCATAACATTTTCGGGCCAGGAACAAGTAAATGAACGGCTCCCATGGCTGAAGCTCTTAAATGAACTTTTGCTAAATCATTTTGAGTTTGACCAGCTTCTGTTAGGGCTTTATAGAAAACTCTTTCTTCATCATGACTTTCAGCATATCCGATAAATCTTTCCGAAGGGTCTGTAACTCCTGATAAACTAGTACCATTGCCTTTTAATAAATTAGCATATGGATCTGTCATCTTGCGCCATTGCATAATTCCTTTTGAATCACCTGACTTCAGATAATTTGCCCATTCCACTTCTTCGTTATATGAGCCTCCCGTACCCAAATGCTCAAAAATAACTAAGAAATTTGGATCTATTTCCCATTGTTTATCGGCATAGTACTTCAATTTAGCGACTCTATCCGATCGATAACCATTGGTGCACGCCTCTTGACCACCAGACACGCTAGGTGGACATTGATTGGTAAAACCTTTAGTTAAATCCCATCGATACCCATCAATTTTATACTCCTTAATCCAATGTTCGATTGTTCTTAATGAGTACGTATTTGTTAAATTATCTGGTTCACGGTAATGATTCAAATCTGAACCAACATTATAAGAATGTTGTGCAACTTGATTACAATACGGATTTTCGGCCGTAATTCCATTCCCCCATCCATCATTATCGGTATCTGTCATCCACATTCTTTCCAGTGGTGAACGCCCAAAAACGTGATTCAATGCGATATCGAGAATTACTGCCATTCCATTTTGATGACATAAATCTATAAACTCCTTTAATTTTGCAGGTGGTCCATAGCGCTTGTCAAGTGCCAAATGATAAACCGTGTTATAACCCCAACTCAAATTTCCTTCAAACTCCATTACAGGCATCAATTGGATTGCATTTACCTTTAAATTTTTGAAATAATCAAATTTATCAATCATGTCCTGGTACGTTCTATTGGCGTCAAAATCTCGAACCAATACCTCATAAATAACTAAGTCTTTTTTCTTTGGTTTTACAAAATTTGTAGTCGCGGCGCTCCAATTGTAATTGTAATATGCATTTGGACCTGTTTGTAATACAGAAACTTCTCGTTGTTGTCCCGTTGGGTATGCTGGCAAATTAGGGTAAACTCCTAATGACGCAATCTCAGGATCGTCAAAAGGAGACAATACCAATGTAGAAAATGGGTCCGCCGTCTTTACAATTGCAGGAGAATTGGTTGGTCTACCCGTTACATCGCAAACCCAATATTGATAATTATACGACTGATTAGGAACTAAACCTGTTAACTCTAGCCAAAATTTCCCGGAGGTTGGGTCTTTTTTCATTGCATAAGCGCCACTTGGTTTATAATTGTTGAAACTTCCTGCCACATATATAAAATCCTTGAACGGTGCATTGAGCACTAAAGTAGCTTTAGTAGGATCAACAGGATTATAGTTCACGCCATCAACCAAAGTGCCTGAAGGCAATGCTTGAGCTATTATTCCCGGATTGACTATGACACTAAACTTTTTGACTTGTGTTGAAGCTCCTTGAGAAATCTCAAGTTCATAATTTCTGTTCTCCGTAATATTGGTGTCCGTAAAGGAGTAAGAAGGAACATCAGTCGCCGTATTTATACTTACCCCATTGGCTTTTAGATTATAATTTGCATTTCCATTCGTATTAGAGGCTTCGACAGTTCTGCTATCTCCTGAATTAATAATCACACTACTATTCTCTGTTGGGGTGGTTAAAGTAGTTTGAAAAAAACCAACATCAAAAATGTAATCAGTACAAGACGGTGCTTTCTTCAAAGTTTGCGTTCCTGTTGCATTTCTAAAAACCATACCCATTTTCGTGGCATTTGCTTGCTGTGTGGCATTAATGCCAAAATAGGTACTTGGAGTAATGGTTATACTATAAACTCCCGCTCCAACATTTGCCATTTGTCCGATTGTATCATCTTGGCCCCAGTTTCCAATTACAGAATATCCAAAAGCATTGACTGTATCTCCAATTCCTGCGTGCATATACACTTTTGCAGGAGCGTTCCCCATCGTATTACAAGTGGTGATAGGAAAAGTTACGGTAATTGTCACCGGATCAGTGACATTAAAGGTCGAAGGGGAAATTGTAACCTGAGCAAAAAGTCCAGTTGACATAAGCCCAACGATAAAACATAATAAAATTTTCTTTTTCATAGCTAATTTTTAAAAAAAGGGCTGCGAACTACAGCCCTTAATATGAGATACATGTTTAATTAGTTTGGAACTTCTTCCAATTTATAAGAATAGCTTCTTGGATTAGAAACATTCATTTCAATTTTAAATTTTTTAATTGCTCCATTTTCAGTGCCAGGAG
>JBIKRP010000034.1:0-10737 GCA_044349145.1 Flavobacterium sp. | reverse complement strand
AATTGCTTGTGTCATTAATTCATGTCCCCATTTCTTATCTCGGTAATTCGCTCCTACAACTACGCGGCCAATAGACGCTTCGTCAAAATAATCTCCCGCTTTAAAAAGTCTCGCATACGCCACAATTTTTGAATCGTATTCCCCGATTAGATGCAAAGCCTTTCTGTCCTTTCCGTCAATGTCTTGATAAACGCAATTTTGCTCCACGACAAACACTTCACTACGCAATTGCAGCAAATCATATAGCTCGGCTGTAGATAGTTCCTGAAATCGCCTTATTTTCCAATCTAAACTCATTGCTTGCTTTTTTTGGGGTTTTTAATAAATTCAACCGACTTAATAATCGCTTCTAGTTCGAACATCAAATCTCTCTTCTCTTTGGACGGATCGTAGCAAAACCCTTCCAAAACAAGAATTCGCTTATTGGCGCGGTCAATAATATTGTAATTGATAAAAGGACCTGACATGAAATCGTTTTTGAGTTCCCAGGTGCCTTTAGTTTCAAACGTTTCTTTACCCTTGATATTAATATGAAATAAATAGGGCGCATAAGAATCTTCTGTGACCATTTGTGTGTTGCTTGCCCTTCCGTGAATATACAGATTTCCTATAGAATCTCTTTTTCTTATGATACTTTGCGTAATAGGAAGATTCCTGTTCAACGCTCCGAGAGGGATTTGATAAATTAAAATACTTGTGTTTCCGCTGGGAATTTCCTTTTTAAGCCAAATGAATTTGCGTCTTTCCAAAACATAATTGTATCCGATTGGAATTCGAAGGTCAATCTTGAATTTTCTTCTAATCTTCTTTGTGTTAATCGTTGCGGTATCAATGACGCGTTGATTTTCCTCAATTTCGGTTTGACGCATTTTAGAAATAATTGTTGTCGTGTTTTTTTCAATTAAGTCCAAAATAATAGGCGTTGTCTTCCCGGAAATATGAATCACATTCTGAGGGCTTGCATACTCATTTTCTATAATTTCAAACCAGTTCTTCGTCTCTTTTTTGATGACAATAATATTTCTAGAATTGGTCATAAAACCCTCCAATAGTTTAACTGGAAATTGATTGATTGTAAAAAGGGGTTCCTCTTGCGGAAGTCCAATAACTGGTGAGGCGAATTTATTTCGAATAGTGTCTCCAATTTCACCATTCCAAAGCGGATCGTCAATAATGACAGAAATCGTATTAATCTTACCAGAGGTTTTTTCTTTCTCTTTGTTATTCTTAAGATGGCAAGACTGAAAAAAAACGGAAAAAATAAGCACAAAAAAAAGGGCTTTTTTCATATTGTGTTTACTATGAAATAAGCCCTAAATTTAGTTAGTTTTTTTTAACTATCCGTTTATTTTCAATTTCATTCCTGGTTTTAGAGAATTACCATTGATTCCATTCCATTTTTTGATATCTGAAACGCTTACACCTGGATACTTTTTGGCGATACTAAAAAGCGAGTCTCCCTTTTTTACATAGTAATGATCATCTTCTCTTTCCACTTTAGAAAGTTTTTCCTTTTTGGAAGATTTCTCTGCAACAGTTTGACTATTATCTACAATTAATTTCTTAGCAACGATTAACTTGTCACCTAACTGAATATTATCATCTGATAATTCATTCCACATCTTAATATCAGAAACTGCCACATTGTTTTTTCTAGCAATACTTCCTAGATTATCTCCTGCTTGAACGGTATATTCAATATTCCTGATTTCAGTTTTAGGAGCAACTTGTGTCTTATCGTCTTTATTAGTGATGTCTGCAATTTTCAGTTTGCTCTCTAATTGAATAGTGTTGTCTTGCAAATTATTCCACTTTTTCAATTCATCAATAGTAATATTGTGCTTTTTAGCAATAGTTGACAAATTATCACCTTGTTCTACAATATAAAAATCTTCTGGTTTCTCCGTGTTTTCAACCGCTTCCTTTTTAGATTTCTCAGTCGCAGCAATGTTCTCTGATTTTACCAATTTCTTCACTGTTGTAACAACACGTTCGTTGGTAATAATTTTTAAGCTTTTTCCTAATGCAACATTATTGCTTTTCAGTTTATTCCATTTTTTGATGTCAGACATCGCAACATCATACTTTGCTGCAATCTCACTCAAATTATCCCCTTTTTTCACTTTGTGAAATTTAGTTACATCTTGAAACGAAACTACTTTTTCTTCCTTGTAAACTTTCTGATCTTTTGGGGTCACTTGTGCTATGGCAGTAGTAACGGTCGGTGTTGACTTTGAAAGACTTGCCACTGCGGTAGAATCTGCTTTAGGTTTCTTAACTCGAGCAGCAATTCGTTCGCTAGTAATAATTTTCAATTTTCTTCCTAAAGGCGCTTTATTGCTCTTCAGTTTGTTCCATTTTTTAATATCTGACATTGAAACATCATAACGATCGGCAATTTCACTCAAATTATCGCCACGCTTAACTTTGTGAAATTTAGTTCTAGAAACGGTATAACTTTCTCCTCTTTCAATAGAATCACGCGACGCCAAAGCTGTTTGGAAACGAGAAAATGGTCTCTCACGTTGATCCAGCTCGTGCTGAACATAAGCATAAATCTTTTCTTCGTTGGAAGTGAAAACAGCAATTTTATCTAGAGGTAATCTCAAAAAGTGTTTATTGTCGAAATATGCGGGCACCACATTTAACTTGAATTGTGGATTCAACATTTGTAATTGAGCCACAGGAATATCCAATAAATCCGAAAGTTGTTTGAAAGAGATTTGCTTTTGAATCATAATCGTATCTGTAGCAAAATGCTTGACTGCTGCTCTACTTGGAACTATACCGTGCTCTTTATGGTATTCGTAGATATACATCGTCGCCAAAAAAGCAGGCACATATCCTTGTGTTTCTTGTGGTAAATACTTTCTGATATTCCAGAAATTTTGTTGTCCGCCTGAACGTCTGATGGCTTTGGCTACGTTTCCTGGTCCAGAATTGTAAGATGCCAACACCAAATCCCAATCGCCAAATATTTTATACATATTGGTCATATATTGGGCGGCTGCTTCACTAGCCTTTAACGGATCGCTTCGGTCATCAACATAAGAATCAATCTTCAAATTGTATTGTTTTCCGGTTTGATACATAAACTGCCAAAGTCCAGTAGCACCTACTCTTGAAACTGCTTTAGGATTTAAAGCTGATTCCACTACTGCTAAGTACTTTATCTCCAAAGGAACGTTTTGTTTGGCTAAAGCATCTTCAAAAAGAGGGAAATAATATTCTGAAATTGCCATCAAACGCTCATACGCTTTCTTTCTATTCTTAAGAAATGACTTGATGATGTTTTCTAAACCCTGATTGTATTCGATATGAAACGGAGATTTTGAGTCCATATCTTTCAAACGTTGTTTCAATAACTCCGTTGGTAATTCGTAATCAACTTTTTCATCAAGGTTAATGGTTTTGATGTCATTCTCCAAGTCATTATACAAGTCTAAACTTGTCAATTCCTTCATCCATAAACTGTCAACGCAGGAAGCGATATTGTCTTTGATGAATGTTTTCTTGATTGAATCGAGATAGGATACATTACTTTGTGGTTTAATAAAAAGATCCTGAGCGAAGGTCGTGTTGACTAAAAATAGTACGGTGACGACGGTGATTATTTTTTTTAATTTCATAAAGTATATTTTTATTTCTGTAGGCAGAAAATATGTTCTTGAGCGTCTAAAAAAATGTGTTTTAGAGGGCATTAATAATTTCAAATCGTTCTAATTCAAAACATTGTCCGAGGCAAAAATAGGAATCTTATAATAATTAAAACTATATTTATAACTTAAAGTTGTCCTAAATATTGTAAAAAGTTGCTTTTAGTCGTGTTAATTGTGATTTTAATCGAGGATTGCGGCAATTCCAGGCAAGGTTCTTCCTTCGAGCATTTCTAGCATGGCGCCACCGCCAGTCGACACATAACTCATCTTTTCTTCGAGTCCAAATTGTTTTACCGCCGACACAGAATCACCACCTCCAACTAAAGAAAACGCGCCATTTGCAGTTGCTTCAGCGATATAATTACCCAATTCGATGGTTCCGTTAGCAAATGACGGCATTTCGAAAACGCCTAAAGGTCCGTTCCAAAGAATGGTTTTAGATTCAAGAATGACTTTTTTGAAGTTTTCCAATGACTTTGGACCAGCGTCTAAGCCCTGCCAACCGTCAGGAATATTTTTGACATCTACAATTTGCGTTTTCGCGTCGTTAGAAAATGCATCTGCTGCAAGAACATCAACCGGAATATGAATTTGTACTCCTTTTTCCTTGGCCAAACGCAAAATTTCTAAAGCCAATTCTTGTTTGTCGTCTTCGCAAATAGAATCGCCTATTTTTCCGCCGAGTGCTTTTACGAAAGTGAATGTCATTCCACCGCCGATAATCATATGGTTTACTTTGTCTAAGATATTTTCAATCACTGTAATTTTTGAAGACACTTTTGAACCACCAAGAACTGCGGTTACTGGTTTCTCGCTATTTTTTAAAACTCTATTTAAACTTTCTATTTCACGAGCCAATAACATTCCAAAACATTTATGATTGGAGAAGAATTGCGCAATTATCGTTGTGGATGCGTGAGCTCGATGCGCGGTGCCAAAAGCGTCATTCACGTAGATATCGCCTAGTGAAGCCAATTCTTTTGAAAACGCTACGTCGCCGGCTTCCTCTTCGTTGTGAAAACGCAGATTTTCTAACAATAAAACTTCTCCTGATTTTAGATTTGCTGCAGCCGTTTTTGCTGGATCTCCAATACAATTTTCAGCAAATTTTACCGAAACGCCCAGAATTTCCGATGCGGTTGTAAGAATGTGCTTTAAAGAATATTTTGATTCCACGCCTTTTGGTCTGCCCAAGTGAGACATCAAAATAACACTTCCGCCATCGGCAAGGATTTTATCGATGGTTGGTTTGGCTGCTTCAATTCTGGTGGCATCGGTCACATTGAAATTTTCGTCTAAAGGCACATTAAAATCAACACGAATAAGTGCTTTTTTATCTTTAAAATTGAAGTCAGCTAGTGTTTTCATGGAAGTTTAGTTTTTTAAATCTGGTGCAAATATACATTTAAAATTTTTTTGAGAAATCCTACGAAGCACAAAACGTAATAGAATAGCCCCGATTAAAGCGGCATCCTTTTTTGTTTTTGAAAGACACCTCGACTGCGCTCGGTGTGACAATAAAACAAAAAAGATATAGCGGAAAGCGGGACGACGGCTGAATCACGACGAATTGTGCTGCTCCCAACGATTAAACCCCTGGATTAAAGAACAGATGAACGAAAGTTAGAGAGATTGTTATTACCGCAGATTCGCAGATTATGAAATAGTATTAATAATCTGCGAATCTGCGGTAAGAAATTTTTAAAAATTAAATGTGAAATAAGATCAAGCGTATAGTTTTAACCATTACAATGACTAATAAACTTTGGCTCTTGGCAACTTTCTGTTATATTTGCTCATGCTATTTTCAGAAATTTTAGGCCAGGATTACATCAAGAATCATTTGACCAAAAGCGCGCTTTCGGGACGTATTCCGCATGCGCAATTGTTTGTCGGTCCAGAAGGTTGCGGCACTTTGGCGATGGCGATTGCTTATGCACAGTTTATTTTGTGCAACAATCTTGATTCTGAAAATTCCGGCGGAAGCGAAGCATGTAATTTGAAATTTCAAAATCTTTCGCATCCGGATTTGCATTTTGTGTATCCGACGGTAACGACTGAAGATGTAAAAACCAAACCAAAAAGCCTTGATTTTATTGCTGATTGGCGACAATTCGTGGCGGAAAATCCGTATGGAAGTTTGTTTGATTGGTATCAAGTGTTGGGCGTGCAAAACAAGCAAGGTGAAATTCGTGTAGAAGATGCGCAGGAAGTTTTAAAATCCTTGGCTTTAAAATCCTATGAAGGCGGTTATAAAGTGATGATTGTTTGGATGGCGGAAAAGATGAATATTTCTGCATCGAATAAGTTGCTGAAACTATTGGAAGAACCAGCGAACAAAACCCTGTTTATTTTGATTGTTGAAAATGAAGAAGATTTGATTCAGACCATTCGTTCGCGTTGCCAAGCGTTGCATTTTGGCGCTTTACCTGAAAAGGAAATCACGGCTTCGTTGGTTTCACGTGAAAATATCGAACCTCGATTGGCGTCTAAAATCGCGCATCAAGCGCAAGGGAATTACAATAAAGCCTTACAATTGCTGCAAGAAAATGGCGAAGATGCGGTTTTTGAAAAATGGTTTGTCGATTGGGTTCGTGCCGCTTTTAGAGCCAAAGGCAATGCGGCTGCGATTCATGATTTGATAACTTGGAGCGAGCAAATTGCCGGTTTAGGTCGCGAAACACAAAAGAAATTCTTGAGTTATTGCATTACGATGTTTCGTCAGGCTTTGCTGTTGAATTATCAAACGACGAGTTTGGTTTTTATGGAACCAAAAATCGAGAAGTTTAAGTTGGAGAATTTTGCGCCCTTTGTGAATGGCAATAATATTCATCCGATTTTTCAAGAACTTTCCGATGCGATATATCACATTGAGCGCAACGGCAATGCTAAAATAATACTCACTGATTTGTCTATTAAGCTGACGCGATTAATTCATAAAAACTAAAGGGATGGTCAATAGTGCTCCGATACTTATTTTGATTTTTCTAGCAGTAACTTTTATTCAATCTGGTTATGACAAAGTCATGTACTGGAGTGGAAACGTCAACTGGTTGAAGGAACATTTTGCCAAAACCCGTTTGAAAAATCACGTGCCTTTGGCCTTGCTGCATGTGCTGATTTTGGAATTGATTTCGGGTATTTTGTGTATCGTAGGATGCATCGAATTATTGGTCAATAGCGGCCGTACTTTCGGATTGTATGGCGGCATTTTTTCGTGTATTACTTTGATCATGCTGTTGTTTGGACAGCGATTGGCGAAAGATTACGATGGTGCAAGAACCATTGTCATTTATTTTATTCCAGCGGTGATGGTGGTGTTTTGGTTGAGTTGAAAAAATGGCTCGCAAAGACGCAGAGTCGCGAACTTTTTTAACAGCTAAACGCTCAAACTCGCTTTAAACAACTTCAATTCATCCCAAGTGAATGTGTCTCCGTATTTTTCTTTGAGCGGATTGAGCGATTCTTCTTTATAACCTTCAAATGCTTGGGCTAAGGCTTTTAATTTATCTTCTGGCAACACTTCTGAAATCGTTACGGCTTTGATTTCAATCAATTTTGCTAAGTGGGTGCAAATGGTTTGTTTGGTCAATTTTCGAATATTGGCTATTTCGGAAATGGTGTTTTTCTCTTGCCAGAGTTCGTAAGTAACTAAGAAAGTAGATTTTTTTGGTTCTTTAGTCTTAGCCGCTTTTTTGGATGTATAGCGTTCTACATCATATTCGTCTTCAATCAACGTTACGTTTTGCGCTTTGAATTCGGTTTGAATGGCCTCGACTTTATTCGATTTGTAATTTCTAATCGCTACAGTATTGATGTTCTCTTTTGAAATTTCCTGTCCCGCTGCAATGGTTTGAATAAGCACTTTCGCTTTCATCATGCGCAGGATGGCTTTGGTTTGTAATTCTTCCAATTCAAGCAATTCATCGAAATAAACTTTGGCTTTTTTGACGCGTTTGATTTCTTCTAATTTCCATAAAATCTCGCCAACCAAACCGTCCATCGCTTTAAAGAAATAATCATAAGCCGCCTGTATTCTTTCCGAAACAAAATTGATATCCACAGAATCAGCCTCAAAAACTTTGTTCAATTGATTTAGAAACTTGCGTGCCGGTTCGACCAATTCGCCCATAATCTCCGCGTTTTGCTTTGCCCATGTCGCGTGCTTTGCTTTTTCGGAAACTTCCGATTTCTCATTGTAGCTAAATTGATGATTCCGCCATTCTTGTGCTAAAACCGACCAGTCAAAGGTGCTTTTGAGATAGGAATGCACAAACTTCAAGGTCTCCGTTTGAAGCGTATTGGCTAAAATGGAAGGTTCTGCTTTATTAGTCGCGTAATTCATAACATCTTGATCGCTCGAAATTCCATTCATTCGCAGCGGGGAAAGCAAAACCAAGCCGTTTAATGAACGAAGTCGAGAAAGCGCGACATAGGCCTGTCCGGGAAGAAAAACTTGCGATACATCGACTGCTGCTTTGTCGAATGTTAATCCTTGGCTTTTGTGAACGGTAATTGCCCACGCCAATTTGATAGGATAATGGACAAATGTTCCCAACACTTCTTCTTCGATTTCTTTCGTCATTTCATTGACGGTGTAGCGGATGTTTTGCCATTCGTATTTCTCGACAGCAATGGTAACATTTTCTTCCGGGAAATTCACTAAAATTTCCTCGGCTGACAATGACTGAACGACGCCCATTTTTCCGTTGAAATATTGCTTATTGAAAGAAAGGTCGTTTTTGACGAACATCACTTGCGCTCCGACTTTGAGTTCAAGTTGCGCATCAACAGGATATATTTTATCCGGAAAATCGCCGACAATTTCTGGCAAATACGTGACAAGTTTTCCATTTAAATCAACCAACGATTGCTGATTGATGGCATCTGCTTTGGCATTGTGGGTTGTTAGCGTAATATAACCTTGATTAGACTTTAAATCAAATTGAGGCTGAACATATGCGTTTAGTTTTTGAATGTCTTTGGCTGTTATTTCATTATTCCGTAGATTATTCAAAATCGAAATAAAGGTATCGTCGGATTGACGAAATATTTTGGAAAGTTCGATGTAGATGGGCGGATTATTCTGAACCACGTGGGAGTGGAAAAAGAACTTTCCTTTGTAATATCTTTTCAACACTGTCCATTCTTCGTCTTTAACAACTGGTGGTAATTGCAATAAATCGCCGATATACACCACTTGAACACCTCCAAAAGGCAAACGGTTTTTGCGAATAGATTGCATGGTAAAGTCGATGGCGTCTAACAAATCGGACCGCAACATACTGACTTCATCAATGATTAGCAGCTCCATATTGCGGATTACTGCCTTTTTGAGTCCGCTCATTTTGAAGTGACGGATTAAAGTACTTTTGGTTTCAAATTTTACGAAATCGGAAAAATGTGGCGCAATGGTGTCGGGAATAAATCCACCGAAAGGCAATTGAAACATCGAGTGAATGGTAACGCCCGACGCGTTTAGCGCCGCGATTCCGGTTGGAGCAACAACTACGGTGTTTTTGTGTGTGGTTTGAATGATTTCGCGCAGCAGTGTGGTCTTTCCCGTTCCGGCTTTTCCGGTTAGAAAAATAGATCTTTGCGTTTGATTGATAAATTGAAGCGTGTATTTTGCTTCGGCTGAGATAGTTTCCATTT
Source organism: Flavobacterium sp. (assembly GCA_044349145.1). Taxonomy (GTDB): domain Bacteria; phylum Bacteroidota; class Bacteroidia; order Flavobacteriales; family Flavobacteriaceae; genus Flavobacterium. The sequence continues at coordinate 1,423 of JBIKRP010000034.1, read as the reverse complement.
GGCTTAGATTAGAAAACAAAAATAGTGATTTTTATTTTTCAATGCTTGTTAAATAGTCATTTACAATTTTAGAGCATTTAAGTGCGCCTTCATTATTGAGATGGTCTGCATCATAGAAATCCTCCTCGGAGAAACGAGCGTCATCAAATAAGTTGAGATAAAACACGTCGTTAGGATTCTTAGAATGAAACTCGGAACAAGTCTCTTTAATTTTAGTTAATTTGTTTTGATTCAAGTAACTTTCATAAATTCTCGTTTGCGGCATACAAACAATTAGCACTTGGATGTTTCGTTGTTTGCATTTTTGAATGATATCGTTGATTCTGCTTTTGTTTACTTCAAAATCCATCAGGCCATCTTCTTGAACAATGGCTCTGTTTTGCGCCACTTGCGCTGCTGGAATTCGATCTGCTTTCTTGTAATTTGTTCCCCAACCCAGCGAATCGCAATCGAGAATGGTTCTTTTTTTTACATAGCGTTTTACTAAATCCCTCGATTTGTAGAAATTTTGAGTGAATGCTAAGCAGTAATTTCTTGGATCAAGTGTGGAAATCAATGGAACTTCGAGATGCATAAAACGCTGATAATAGAACTTTCGCCAACCATCGTCGCCTGAATTATCTATTTGACTTAGGTTTGTATATTCAATGCAAAACACCACTTGCTTAAGTTTGGGTAGTTTATCGACATATTTATCGAAGAGCAACTTATCAAAATAAATGGTCTGACTAACGTTGGAGAGATTAAAAGTGTTTCTTGAAAAGCAACTAGGATTTAGACCGTACAAACAGTGCGAGTCGCCATACAGAAGCACTTCTATTTTTTGAGAATTCTTATTAATTTCCTGATTTTTAACACTGTAATTATTTGGGACATTTCTATAGAAAACTTCTAGTGCTAAATACATTAACACAAATGGGGCAATAAACAGAAGTAATTTTAGAAAAAATTTCCGCATGAAGTTACTATGGGTTTGATTCTTTGTGTTTATAAAAAAAAAGCCTCTATCAAAACAGAATGAGGCTAGTTTTAGTTTCTATAATTCAACACTATTTTTCATCTTCTTTTTTACCAACTTTCTTGTCTGATGCTTTGTATTTATCATTCAAAAGTTTGACAATTTCAGCCGTAATATCTAATTTATCTTCTGCATATAAAATAGTGGCAGCTTCTCCCGTTCCGTAGATGTAGGTAAAGCCTTTTTCTTTTCCGTAGTCTTTGATGAATTTCTTGACTTTCTTTACCAAAGTATCCATTTCGACGCCACTTTCTTCTCTAAGTTGTTGAACCAATGCTTGTTGTGCATAACTCAATTCTTGTTCTTGCTTTTGAAGTCTTGCTCCATTTTCTTGTGCCCATGCTTGCCCTTTGGCTTGTGCATTCTTTTGAAAACTAGTTGCTTCTGCTTTAAATCTAGCCACTT
>JBIKRP010000033.1:0-10746 GCA_044349145.1 Flavobacterium sp. | reverse complement strand
ATTATAAATTAAAATTGTACATTTCGATTGTAATTTCTATTTTTAAGAATTGAAGTACAAAAGCTATGGTCGAAATTGATATTGAAAAAGAAAACAAAGCAATTGCTAAGGAATACAAGGAGTTACTTCGCATCAGTTACCAAACGCTCAGTGCCGAGGATAAAAAGCTCATTCGTAAAGCCTTTGACTTAGCCGTAGATGCCCATCAAGAGCAACGACGTAAGTCTGGTGAAGCGTATGTTTTTCATCCGATTGCCGTAGCAAAAATTGTGGCGTCTGAAATTGGTTTGGGTGCCACTGGTATTGCAGCCGCTTTGATGCACGACGTGGTAGAAGATACGGATATTACGGTTGCCGACATCGAAAAGATGTTTAATCCGAAAGTGGCGCAACTTGTTGAAGGATTAACCAAAATCTCACAAGTTCAGAAAGACCTAAACGTGTCGATGCAAGCGGAAAATTTCCGTAAAATGCTGTTGACTTTAAACGACGACGTTCGGGTGATTTTGATCAAACTCGCGGATCGTTTGCACAATATGCAAACCATGGAATCGATGCCAGAACACAAACAAATCAAGATTGCTTCTGAGACTTTATATATTTATGCACCGCTCGCCCATCGTTTGGGGTTGTACAATATCAAAACGAAGCTGGAAGATTTGGGATTGAAATATACCGAACCCAAAATTTACAATGATATTGTCAGCAAAATCAAAGAAACCAAAGAAGAGCAAGACGAATATATTAATGCCATTACTGAGGTTTTGAAGAAATCTCTAGATGAAGAAAACGTAGAATATATTATCAAAGGAAGACCAAAATCTATTTACTCTATTCGTCGCAAAATGAAAGCGCAGAACGTGAGTTTTGATGAAGTCTATGATAAGTTTGCATTGCGAATTGTATATAAATCGAATCTTCACGACGAGAAGTTTATTGCTTGGAAAATCTATTCAATTGTTACGGATCACTATCGTCCAAGCCCGAGCAGATTGCGTGATTGGATTTCCTCTCCAAAATCGACTGGATACGAAGCCTTGCACATTACCGTCATGGGACCCAAAGGACGTTGGGTAGAAATTCAGGTTCGCAGTGAGCGCATGGATGAAATTGCAGAAAAAGGCTACGCAGCACATTACAAATACAAACAAGGCGCGAGTGAAGAAAGCGGTTTGGATGTGTGGCTGAATTTACTAAAAGAAGCATTAGAAAACTCAGAAACCAATGCGGTTGATTTCGTAGAAGACTTCAAAATGAATCTCTACGCCAAAGAGATTTTTGTTTTTACGCCTAAAGGAGAAATCAAATCGTTGCCAAAAGGTGCGACTTCGTTAGATTTTGCGTTCAGCATTCACTCCGAAATTGGTATTCGAACACGAGGAACGAGAGTCAATGGTAGATTGGTTCCGCTCAATACTGAACTCAAAAGCGGTGATCAAATTGAAGTGATTACCTCGCAAAATCAGAAGCCAACGTCGAGCTGGTTAGATTACGTGACCACCTCACGAGCCAAAAACAAAATCCGAAACGTGCTCAATGAGAACACGAAGAAAATGGCGGACGACGGCAAGGAATTGCTGACCAGAAAATTGAAGCAACTTAAGATTACGTTAAACGAACAAGTCGTAAATGAATTGGTCAATTATTTCAGATTGAAAACCAGTTTAGATTTGTTTTACCGCGTGGGCATTGGCTCGATAGAAAACCAACAGCTTAAGGATTTCGCCGCTCAAAAGAGCAATACGTTGATGAACTTTTTCAAAAGCAAAATCAAACGAGTACACACTACGGCGGATCCAGATATTCACAAACCAGTCATCAGTAGTAATTTCGATATGTTGGTTTTTGGTGCCGATCAGGACCGATTGGATTATAAATTGTCCAGCTGCTGCAACCCAATTCCAGGCGACGAAGTATTTGGATTTGTAACGATTAATGAAGGAATCAAAGTCCACAAAAAAGATTGTCCGAATGCGATTAGTTTACAATCCAATTACGCCTATCGTATTATTCTCGCGCGTTGGATCGACTCGACGCAGCAGGAATTTAAAGCAATTCTTCAAATTACGGGAATGGATACTTTGGGTCTCACCAACGAATTGACGAAAGTAATTTCCAATAATATGCACGTGAATATTCAAAGTATTTCGCTCAGTGGCGATGCTGGAATTTTCAACGGGCAAGTCACCGTTATCGTGCAAAACAATATTATTTTGAAAAAACTCATCGACAATATCAAGAAAATTGATGGCGTGGATAAAGTCACTCGAGTAAACAAGAACTAACGAACGAATTATTCCCTTTGCGCCTTCGCGTCTTTGCGAGCACTTTATTTTAATCTCGCAAAGCCGCAAAATAATATTGGTCTAAATGTTGAAAACTACTTATTATTGTTGAATTTTTTAAAGTGAAAACGTTTCTTCCTCCCAATAAAAAAATTAACTTTGGCGCATGACATTAGTTGCTACCGATAACAGTAAAAATCAAGAAATTGTAAAGAATGTTTTTACATTGTATCTTGAAAACAAAGGACATCGCAAAACCCCAGAACGTTACGCCATTCTCCATGAAATCTACGATAGCGAAGAACATTTTGATATTGAAAACCTCTATATCAAAATGAAAAACAAAAACTATCGTGTGAGTCGCGCGACGTTATACAATACGATTGAATTGCTTTTAGATTGCGCTTTGGTTCGCAAACACCAATTCGGGCAAAATCAAGCCCATTACGAAAAATCCTATTTCGACAAGCAACACGACCACATCATCATGACCGACACCGGTGAAGTCATCGAGTTTTGCGATCCACGAATTCAAATGATTAAGAAAACCATCGAAGATATTTTTGACATAGAAATTACCAATCATTCTCTGTATTTATATGGAAACAAGAAGAAAATTGATAATGGATAATTAGGGCGTTGCCTGCGGCCCGAGCTTTCGGCTGCACGCGGTGCTTGCCTCTATCCCTAACGCACAAAAATTCCAATACTGAAATTCCACCCGAGGCGTAGCCGAACGGAGCGAAGCTAAATTCCAAAACAAAAACGCATAACTTACAACTTACAACACACAACTAAAAAACATGGCCGTAGATTTATTACTAGGATTACAATGGGGCGACGAAGGCAAAGGAAAAATTGTTGACGTGCTCACTTCAAAATATGATATTATTGCACGTTTTCAAGGCGGACCAAACGCTGGACATACTTTAGAATTTGACGGAATCAAACACGTGCTGAGAACCATTCCTTCAGGGATTTTTCACAAAAACTCCATTAACATCATCGGAAACGGCGTCGTGATTGATCCTGTAGTTTTCAAAAGCGAACTAGACGGCTTGGCGAAATTCAATCTCGATATCAAAAGCAAATTGATCCTTTCGAGAAAAGCACACTTGATTCTTCCCACGCACCGATTGTTAGATGCGGCGTCAGAAGCTGCCAAAGGCAAAGCTAAAATTGGTTCAACCCTCAAAGGAATCGGTCCAACCTATATGGACAAAACCGGACGAAACGGCATCCGATTAGGAGATATTGAACTCGCAGATTTCAAAGAACGATACCGCGCTTTAGCAGACAAACACGAAGCGATGATTGCCTTCTACGATGTCAATATTCAATACAATTTACCAGAATTGGAAAAGGAATTTTTCGACGCCATCGAAGAATTGAAACAACTCACCTTTATCGATTCAGAAGAATATTTACATCAAGCACAAAAATCAGGAAAATCCATACTTTGTGAAGGTGCACAAGGTTCCTTGCTCGACGTCGATTTTGGAACGTATCCTTTTGTGACGTCCTCCAATACGACCGCTGCTGGCGCATGTACGGGCTTAGGAATTGCACCGAATAAAATCAAGGAAGTTTACGGGATTTTCAAAGCCTACACCACCAGAGTCGGAAGCGGTCCATTTCCGACGGAAGATTTTGAAGAAGCTGGAGATGTTATGGCTAGTGTTGGCAATGAATTTGGTTCAGTAACGGGCAGAAAAAGACGTTGTGGCTGGCTCGATTTAGTTGCTTTAAAATATGCGGTCCAAATTAATGGTGTCACGCAATTGATGATGATGAAAGGCGATGTTTTGTCTGGATTCGAAACTTTAAAAGTGTGCACTGCCTACAATTATAAAGGTCAAACAATCACGCATTTACCTTATAATATCGAACCTGAAAATGTGACGCCAATTTATACAGACTTTAAAGGCTGGAAAGCAGATTTAACAGGTATGAGTTCCTATGACGAATTGCCAATTGAACTCAAAGATTACATCGATTTTATAGAAAAAGAGTTGGAAGTTCCGATCAAAATTGTTTCTGTCGGTCCTGATAGAAAACAAACGATACACAAATAAATTTGGAAACACCACCGATCAAAACAACCAAGCTATTTACAAAGTTTTTCGAAAGTGAAAAAGCGGGCGGTATCGTTTTGGTGGTCGTTACTGTACTTTCATTGGCATTTGCTAATTCTAGTTTTCAATCACATTACATTTCCTTTTGGCATCAAACGATTGGTTCTCATTCATTAGTAGACTGGATTAATGACGGATTGATGGCGATTTTCTTTCTGCTGATTGGTTTAGAATTGGAACGTGAAATTTACATTGGGGAACTTTCCAATATCAAGAATGCAGCACTCCCGCTCTTCGGTGCCTTTGGCGGAATGATTGTGCCGGCAGGTATCTATCTGCTATTCAATTATGGAACGGCAACGCAATCTGGCGCTGGAATTCCGATGGCAACAGATATCGCTTTTGCGGTTGGCATCCTTTCGCTTTTGGGCAATCGAGTTCCAACCTCACTCAAAGTTTTCTTAACTGCACTCGCCGTAATTGATGATTTGGGCGCCATTTTGGTCATCGCCATTTTCTATACTAAAAGTATTTCCTTTTTCCATCTGGGCATTGCACTAGCGATTTGGATTCTGCTTCTAATATTCAACAGAATAAAAGTGCGCAACTTAATTCCCTATTTAGCTGGCGGAATTGTCATGTGGTACTTTATGATGCAAACCGGTATTCACGCCACGATTACAGGCGTCTTAGTAGCATTTGCAATTCCATTTGGCAATGGAGATGAAAAATCAACTTCTTACATTTTACAGGAGTTTTTACACAGTCCCGTCGCCTTTTTTATTCTGCCTTTGTTTGCATTGGCAAATACCTGCATTGCTTTCGGAGATCATTTATTAGAAGGTTTAAGCCACTCCAACAGCATTGGTATTATGCTCGGATTGGTTATCGGAAAACCGCTGGGCATCTGGCTACTTTCATTTGTAGCATCTGGATTGGGACTTTGCGCTTTGCCTACCGATCTGAAATGGAAAAACATTGTTGGCGCTGGCTTTTTGGGCGGCATTGGTTTTACCATGTCAATCTTCATTACGCTCTTAGCTTTTGATAATACGGAAGTAATCGACCATTCTAAAATAGCTATTTTGTTAGCCTCTTTAATTGCTGGAACAATTGGCTTTTTGTTTCTTAAATACAGTTTAAAGAAATAAAAAAAGCCGCACTTTTAAGCGCGGCTCTTATAAAGTTAAATTGCTAATTATTTCACACTAAAAATATACGATTCCGACGCAGGAATCACCATATTGATGTTTCCCTGACCGTCCTTCACCACCAATTTTGCGGTTACTTTTTGGTACAGTTCCTCTTTCAAATCATAGGTACCTTCTTTCAATTTCCATTCATTAATAACTTCTGCTGGGACAATCAGATCAAAATTGCTTTCCGTAACCCAAGAAAAATTAGCCACCACAATTAATTTTTGCGTGTTTGACCAACGCACAAAAGAATACAGTCCTTCACTATAGGCACTTTTTCCCGTTGCACTTGAAGTAGTTTCAGAAACAGCAGCATTTGCTTCCTGACTAGTATTATTTACAGGTGGAGGATTTCTGTTAACTGTTTGTATTTCCTGAAATTTACCCATTAACGCCGAACTGTTGATAGAGAAATTAAGTAATCGAGAATAAAAATCTCGCAAGTTTCTTTCAGATTCTGTTAATTTTCCTCCATCAAATAATCCACCGTTCATCCATCTTTGGTGACTAGGAACTCCAACGTAGTCAAAAATTGACGTTCTTGTTGGTTTCCCAAATCCACCATCTTCATTGCCTGCCTCGCCTACTTCTTGTCCAAAATAAATCATGGTTGGAGATGAACTCAAGGTAGTAGAAACCACCATTAAAGGTTTTCCTTTTTCAGGAGTTCCTGCAAAAGCTGTGCTCGCTAAACGTTGTTCATCGTGATTGTCTAGAAAATGTAACATATGATGCTCAATATCAGCAAACTTTGCTTGAATTTCCGAAATAGGATCTGGTAACGATTTTCCTTGAATTACTTGTTTTAAGTGATCGTATAAGTCCACTTTATCATACAAATAGTCCATTTTTCCTAACTTGATATAATTTCGATATTCATTCGGATTATAGACTTCAGCCAATAAAAAAGCATTTGGATTCTTCATTTTAATGGACGAATTCATATAACTCCAAAACTCATAAGGCACCATTTCTGCCATATCGTAACGAAATCCGTCTACCCCTTTTGCAGTCCAATATAATGCGATGTCTCTGAATTTTTTCCATGAACTTGGGACATCTTTATTTGCCCAAAAAGCATAATGCTCTTGGTATGATTTGTTGTCAAATCCTGCTGGTAATTCAGGGAAATCCTTTGAACCATCAGGTCGGATTCCGTAATTAATTTTGACTGTTTCATACCAATCGTTGATATCCGGTTTTGGCAATCGCGTGCCATTACCAGTCCATTTTGCTGGATACTCTTTAAATGAACCATCTATCAATGGGCTTTTCTCGCCATTCAAAGGTTTGTAACTTTCCGATGTGGGAACTTCAAAACCCTGTCCGGGAATGTAATAGAAATTATTATCTCTACTATATTCCACATTGACATTATCGTCGGCGCCAAAATCACGAACTCCTTTTGGATTCGATTTGCCTTCATATTTTCTCGCCACATGATTCGGGACAATGTCGATTAATAATTTCAGTCCATTTTTATGCGTTCGTGCAATTAACGCTTCAAATTCTTGCAAGCGATTTGCGGGATTTACCGCCAAATCAGGATTTACATTGTAGTAGTCTTTTACTGCATAAGGCGATCCTGCGCGACCTTTCACCACATCCGGATCATCATTTGAAATCCCAAATTTGGTATAATCGTTCACCAATGCGTGATGTGGAACTCCAGTATACCAAATATGCGTTACCCCAAGATTCTTGATTTCTTGCAATGCTTTATCCGTAAAATCGTCAAACTTCCCTACACCGTTTTTCTCCATCGTTCCCCATGGATCATTCGTTGTGATTTTATTTCCAAACAATCGCGTAAACACTTGATAAACAACAACTTTTTTTTCTACGGGTGTTGCACTCTTTTTTGAAACTGCTTCCGTTTTTTTTGCTGGCATGGCTTTCTTCTTTTTAATTTGGGCATTCGTAGATAAGGTAAAACCTATCAACGCGAGCAATAAGACTTTTTTCATTTTTCCTTTATTTTTTAAAGACTGATTTACAAATATAAAAATTAGAAGCACACTTCCAATCTTCTAATAAATAATTCTTAATAACCGTTTTCGTTGCGGGCTTTTTCATAAATTTGGCAAAAATTTTAACTGTTGAAAAACGCGCCTTATTTACTTCTATACTTTTTTCTTTTCCTCGGGCTACCAACTATTCTTGCCCAAGCGCCAGAAAAAATTATCATCGAATACTCTGATTTTGCTGACGTCAATCAAATAGAGATTCCTGACGCATTCTTACTTACAGGAAATGTTCGTATCATCCACGATGGCGTTCGAATGTTTTGTAACAAAGCATATTATTTTCAAAAAGAAAACTACGTAAAGGCATTTGGAGATGTGCGAATGATTCAAGGCGATACGCTTTTTATGAATAGTAAATATGCAGAATACAGCGGCAACGTAAAACAAGCCTACGCGACCGGAAATGTCGTCATGCGTTCACCCGAAATGACATTAGTAACCGATACTTTAAATTTTGATCGAAATACCCAACAAGCATCCTACAATACCTACGGAACGATCACGAACAAAGACAATGTGCTTAAAAGTAAATCAGGTAAATACTACGCCAACGAGAAAAAGTTTCAGTTTTTAACCGCAGTTACCATTACAAATCCCAAATACGTTGTAAAATCGAATCATCTCGATTACTATAACAATTCAGGACACTCCTACTTATTTGGTCCATCAACAATCACGAGCAAAGAAAACTTCATTTATACCGAAAAAGGATTCTATGATAGCAAGAAAAATATTGGCCATTTCTTACGGAAATCCTATATCAAATATAAGGATCGATTGATAGAAGGTGATAGTTTGTTTTACAACAGGAATAACGAATTTGCTTCAGCAACGAACAATGTAAAAATTACAGATACCATCAATAAAGGGATTATCAAAGGCCATTACGCCGAAGTGTTTAAAAAGAAAGATTCGATGTTCGTGACCAAAAGAGCCGTTGCCATCAATTTGGTCGACAAAGACTCGGTTTATATTCATGGTAAAAAGTTATTAATCACAGGAAAACCAAAAGAAAGAATTATCAGAGCATACAACAACGCTCGAATATATAAAACCGACATGAGTGGCAAATGCGATTCCATCCATTCCAGCCAAATTACCAATATTACACAACTCGTCGGTAAACCCATTTTGTGGAATTTTGAAAATCAAATGACGGGCGATGTGATGCATTTGATTGGAAATGACAACACCCAAAAACTCGACTCGCTCAAAGTCCTCAATAATGCCTTTATCATATCTAAAGACTCTCTCGGAAAGGGATTTAATCAAGTAAAAGGACTCAATCTTTACGGCAAGTTTAAAGATAATAAGCTTTACGAAGCAGACATTATCAAAAACACGGAAGTGATTTATTTCCTGAGAAACGATGCAAAAGAACTCATTGGAATTAACAAAAACGTTAGTAGTAAAATTAATTTGACTTTAGAAGGAAATCAAATCGACAGCATGACCTTCTTTACCAACGTCGATGGCGATATTTATCCCGAAAAAGATTTGCCAGAAAATGCGCGCAAACTTCGTGGATTTATTTGGCGTGAAGACGAACGAATTAAAACCAAAGACGACATTTTTCCGCCCGAAGAAAACGAAATGAATGACAAAATCATCAAAGACAGCAAAGCCGAATTGGCGAAGGAAAATGTCCCGATGAAAGTCAGAAAAGAAACTTTGGATTATGATAAAAATAACCCAACTAACAAACCTGTAGTTAAATAAAATTTCCTTGCGAACTTTGCGTCAACCTCTGCGAACTTTGCACTTAAAACAACAATCTTGAGCACAGATTTCCTTAAATACCAAGCCCAAACGTCTCCCTATCCTCTCGGCATGGAAATTTCGCATGCGCTTGGTTCTTATATATATGACACCAACAATAAGAAATATTTAGACTTTGTCGCTGGCGTTTCTGCCTGCGCTCTTGGTCATCAAAACCGGCGCGTCAATGATGCGATTAAAAACCAACTTGACAAATATTCGCATGTCATGGTCTATGGCGAATATTCCCAAAGTCCAGCGGTGGAGTATTGCAAATTACTGGCTTCACACCTACCCAAACCATTAGAAAAAACGTATTTGGTTAATTCAGGAACTGAAGCTACCGAAGGCGCCTTAAAATTGGCACGAAGAGTCACCGGCAGAAGTCAATTGATTTCCTGCTTCAACGCCTATCACGGCAATACCATGGGTTCGATGAGTGTCATGGGTTTTGAAGAACGCAAACAAATCTTTCGACCATTAATTCCTGACGTCGATTTTATCACTTTCAACAACGAAGATGATATTCAAAAAATCACCACTAAAACAGCTGGAATTATCCTGGAAAGTATTCAAGGTGGCGCTGGATTTATTCAACCCCAAAACGATTTTCTCCTAAAAGTGCGTCAACGCTGCGATGAAGTTGGAGCACTCCTGATTATAGATGAAATACAACCAGGTTTTGGACGCACGGGAAAACTATTTGGATTCGAAAACTATAACGTGGTTCCTGATATCGTCATTCTTGGAAAAGGCATGGGCGGCGGTATGCCTGTTGGCGCTTTTACTGCTTCTGCAGCGCACATGGATTTACTCAGTGACAATCCAAAATTAGGACACATTACGACCTTTGGCGGACACCCTGTCATTGCGGCAGCCTGTTTGGCGACTTTGCAAGAAATTACCGAAACTGACCTCATTCCGCAGACATTAATCAAAGAAAAGCTATTCCGGTCGCTTTTGGTACATCCTTTGATACTCGAAATTCGAGGAAAAGGATTGATGCTGGCTGCTATGACAGCGCATCCTGAAATCACCAATAAAGTGATTTTCAAATGCCAAGACAAAGGATTAATCCTGTTTTGGTTGCTCTTTGAAGGTAATGCGATTCGAATCACGCCACCACTCACCATTTCAGAAGATGAAATTCGAGAAGGCTGTGCGATCATTCTTCAATCGCTGGATGAAATTGCAAATGAAGGATAGTTTTTAGGAGCTAATTGCTTCGCCGATTCGCTCTTTTAGGAGCTTGGGTCCTGCTATCCGTTGCAATCTTTCGCTGCGAACAACGCAGCAAAAGGATTTTCTCTCCTATCAGGGCTATGACAGTAGATTTTAATGCAAATTTATTTGTTAATTAAATTGTTCACAACAATTACCGACTTTTTCCCCAACTCGTGTAACC
>JBIKRP010000335.1:0-3120 GCA_044349145.1 Flavobacterium sp. | reverse complement strand
GTATTTGGACTTAGGCAAACGCGATACATTTCCGATCAAAAGTTTAGCTATAATAGATTGTTTTGGTTCGGACATAAATTATGAAATTTGGTTTGTGATTTTCACCTTTTCCTGCTAACTAAAAGTACGATAAATTTATTAACCCACAAATGATAATTTACTTGTTATACAGGAAATAATACGCCTCCACGTTGTCTAGGAAAGCGCCGTCAAAGCCTGCATCAAGTATTTTTTTGAGATAAGAATCGTTATTTCCGTAAATGATTTTTTTCCAGTCCTCATGCCAAAATTCTACATAAAACTCGTCTTCGTAGCCCACATATTTTTTCTTAATCCAAGACGGGTCGTTGAGTTTCCAACTTCGATTCCAATAACACCTCCAATTTTCCGCTGCCCCGATATTGACGTAAGAAATAATAAGACGTTTTCCGCCATTGGCTTTTTTCTTTAGTTGTTCGATATCTTTGGCGGTTAACGGTTCATCATTAAAAAACAAATCAATCGTAATCATGTCAAAATTGGTCTCTGAAATGGCTTTCAAATAAGCGCGCTTCGTTCGGATATTTGCCGGGTTAATGAGATACAGATAATTTTTCGCATCGCTTAATTTTAGGATATCATTGCTGTTTTCGTTCGGCACTACTTCAGGAATCTCACGATAATGTTCGTTGGTGCTTATACGCGGATAGAGCAAGAACTTTTCCTTTGCACTCTGCGCTTTTACGGTTTCTATCGCTTCCTCTTTGGTAATGAAATCGGAAACCATGACTTGTTTTTCTTTTTGTAGTTTTCGAAGGACTTGCAGTCGATAATTGTCAATTTTTGGTTTTCCATCATAAAACAAATCTTCGACCGCAATGCCATCAATGGCATCCAAATAAGTCGTGCGAAATTTCCCTGACGTATTCAATTTCTCAAACGCTAATTCTGGTCCGTTTTGCGGTATGATTATGAAGTTGCTGTCGATAGCTCTTGAATACTTTGAAATATCAATCACGAAATTCTGCATTTTTACTGCCGCCTTTGCTGTCTTACTCTCTTTAGTAGGTCTGAAAGCAACTGCCGCGAATAGCGCTAAGACAACAAGTAGTATTAATTTATTTTGCATGAATAAAGATTAAAGGTTTTAGAAAACGTTGACTACTGCAATATATTCTTTTGAATAATAATTATTTCATTGTGCCTTTCTACGCGGGGTATGGAATAACTTGTATACGACGTTGTGTTGAAATTCTTTATATATTCCAGGTTTCGTTGGTTTTGCTTTTCATCCAAAAGCATGGTATTAAATTATATGAATCCCTTATTATTGAGTAAATCTCCTATTCTGTTCATAAAGAATTTTTCATAAACGAAATTAGGCATTTTCGTATCTTCAAAAATATCGATAATGATTAAATCGTAGGTCTTCTTTGTTTTCAAAACAAATTCAAAGGCATCATCAATGAAAATGGTAAGATTTGGTATTTTGTCTAATTCAAAGTACTTGTTGGCGATTTGAATCATTTCCTCATCTATTTCTACGCCTATTAATTCATTCTTAAATTTGATTTCGTCTACCAATGTCTTGAATACACTACCACCTCCAACACCAAGAACGAGAATACTTTCCATCGCTCGAATGTTCTCAAAACCAATTTTTTTTAATCCAATTCGCAAAATACGCTGCAGACTGCCATAAGAATAGTTTGTGTTTTTAGAATCAAGTACGAGTTCACCGTTGTTCCAATTGACTTCAATCGATTTACTAATCGCAGAATTTTTCTGATAAACGTTGATTGGTATTAGATAACTTAGAAGTCTTCGTAACATTAAAATTATTTTCTTCAAAAATAAGAGATTAATGTTAATTTTACAGAAATAGTTTATGATGAAAAAAAGTCTTTATTACTTTATTTTCTGTCGCTTGATGGGTTGGAAGATTACAGGTGCCATCAATCCCGAAATTAAAAAGTGCATATTGATGGTGATTCCACATACGAGTTGGCATGACTTCTACTTAGGGCTCTTCACTCGCGGAATAACTGGTTTAGAAATGAATTTTGTTGGAAAAAAAGAACTGTTTCGTTTTCCGTTTGGTTGGTATTTCAGATGGATGGGCGGTGCTCCTTTAGACCGAACGGGTGGTTTAAATAAAGTGGATTCGATCGCTGCCATTTTTGAAGAGAAAGACGATTTTAGGATGGCTATTTCACCCGAGGGAACAAGAAAAAAAGTAACAGAATTGAAAACGGGTTTCTATTATATTGCACTAAAGGCCAAAGTTCCTATTATCCCAGTGGCATTCAATTATGGACAAAAAGAAGTGCACATTGGTCAACCATTTTTTCCAACCGGAAACATTGATGAAGACTTAAAAGTACTAATGCCTCATTTTGAGAATGTGAAAGGAAAAGTGCCGGAAAAGGGTTTTGAATATAAATCTATTGATGCTTCAAAATAGATATTTTTAAATAGGTAATATGAGTATCGAACAAATTAGCGCGCAATTTAAGTTAGAAAGTGTACAAGGCAGATATGTTACTTTAAAGGACGTTGAACCAATGCTTCAAAAATGGAATACCAACCATCAACTGAAAGTCGAAGGAAATTCCGTTCTGCAAAATCCAATCTACTCGTATACTATAGGAAGTGGAAAAACGAAGATCTTACTTTGGTCGCAAATGCACGGCAACGAGAGCACCACCACGAAAGCGCTTTTGGATTTGCTTTTGTTTTTGAATAGCGGAACCAAAGAAGCGCAGGTTTTTCTCAGTCATTTTACTTTGTTGTGTTTTCCTATTCTGAATCCAGACGGCGCATTGGCGTATACCAGAGAAAATGCCAATGGGATTGATTTGAATCGAGACGCGCAAAATCTGTCGCAACCAGAAAGTCAGATTTTGAGAAAAGCGTTTGATGACTTTCAACCAGATTACTGCTTCAACCTGCACGATCAACGAACGATTTTTGGAGCAGGAAATACGGGTCAACCAGCGACAGTTTCCTTTCTGGCACCAGCTTACAATCAAGAATGTGAGTACAATGACACCAGATTACGGGCAGTTGATGTCATCGTCGCCATGAATAATACTTTACAACAACTTATCCCAAATCAAGTAGGTCGATTTGATGATGCCT
>JBIKRP010000334.1:0-3121 GCA_044349145.1 Flavobacterium sp. | reverse complement strand
TTCTGCAATTTTCAAATATGCGTAATTCTTTGGTGTCGTTGTTAGTCTTTCTCCTAATAATTCGTGTTTATAATCGGCACCTAGTGCTTTCAACAATTGTGGTAATTCAGTCGTTCCAAAATACTGATCGACGTTTGGAATTTCTTTCTCCAAATCCGGACGATAACGTTCCGACAAACAGCCCGTCACAAAAACTTTATCTACGATGCCGCGTTCTTTCTTGTCGGCATATTCCAAAATCATATTGACAGATTCCGCTTTGGCATTGTCTATAAATCCACAGGTATTGATGACTACGATATTGCCTTCTTGCTCATGCACGACGTCTTTTCCGTTGGCGCGCAATTGACCCATCAATACTTCACTATCATACACATTCTTAGAACAGCCAAGCGTGATGACATTGATCTTGTTTTTCTTTAATGATTTGGTTCTCATAGACTTTCTTTATTCTCTTTAAGGAGCGCAAAATTAGACTATTTTTATGGATTCTCTTTCGGTTTAGCAGAATTTCACTCGCAGATTGTTTAGATTTGCCATCTCTTTTCAAAAATCATGACACTCTTTTTTGCTATAAAATCGTATATAAAATTCCTTTGGGATTCCAAAAATCAGCATGGAGTGCATTCGCCATTTGTTTTCGATTTGGTGACGAAATGTTTTTACGATAAGACTTCAAAGCCAGAGTACGGAACATTAAAAAAGTACAGAAACGAATTATTACAGAACAAAAGCAGCATTGAAGTCATCGACTTTGGCGCAGGTTCCAGAGTTTTTAAATCGAATAAAAGACCTATTTCAAAAATCGCACAAACTGCGGGGATTTCTCCCAAACGAGCGGAATTGCTTTTTCGAATTGTCCATTATTTTCAACCCAATTCCATTTTAGAAATTGGGACATCGCTAGGTTTAGCCACCTCAGCTTTATCATTAGGTAATCCTAAAGCAGCAATCACCACACTGGAAGGTTGCTCAGAAACCGCAAAAATCGCCGAAACGCAATTTGAAAAATTCCAGCTACAAAACATTCATTTAGAAGTAACCGAATTCTCAACCTATCTCAAAAACGTAAAACTGCCAACCGACAACGTACAACTCACAACTTACAACCAAAAACCCACAACCTACAACCTACAACCTACAACTTACAACATTCAACCCACAACCTACAACCCACAACTCATCTACTTCGACGGCAATCACTCGAAACAAGCCACACTACTCTATTTCGAATTACTATTACCAACCATCACCAACGATACCGTGTGGATTTTCGACGACATTCATTGGTCAACCGCCATGACCGAAGCTTGGGAAACCATCAAAAAACACCCGAAAGTAAAAGTCACCATCGACACCTTCCAATGGGGCTTGGTTTTCTTTCGAAATGAACAAGAAAAAGAGCATTTCACGATTCGAGTCTAAATAAGTGTAACAATAAGAACAACTGCTTCACTAATGACTGAGTTTAAAATCAATTGTGTACTTTTAAATTCATAATTCTCAATTCATAATTCATAATTCATAATTCATAATTCGTAATTCCACATGGCCAATCCATTAATCAAAATCACCAATATCAAACGCGATTTTCAACTCGGAAACGAAACTGTCTATGTGCTGAAAGGCATTGATTTAGAAATAAATAAAGGAGAATATGTCGCTTTGATGGGGCCGTCTGGATCGGGAAAATCAACACTGATGAACATCCTCGGTTGCCTCGATACGCCCACTTCTGGCAGTTATATTCTCAACGAAAAGGACGTGAGCAAAATGCATGACGACGAACTGGCTGAAATCCGCAACAAAGAAATTGGTTTTGTTTTTCAAACGTTCAATCTCTTGCCAAGAACATCCGCTTTAGATAATGTAGCACTTCCGATGGTGTACGCAGGTTTTTCAAAATCAGAACGTAAAATTCGTGCGACTGAAGTGCTGGCTCAGGTCAATCTCGCCGACCGAATGGATCATCAACCGAATCAATTGTCAGGTGGACAGCGCCAACGGGTTGCGATTGCGCGAGCAATGGTCAATAAACCTTCGATTATTTTGGCAGACGAACCAACAGGAAACTTAGACAGTAAGACTTCCGAAGAAATCATGAAATTGTTTGGCGATATTCACAAAAACGGAAATACGGTAATTTTAGTAACCCACGAAGAAGAAATCGCTGCTTACGCCCATCGTGTCATTCGATTGCGTGACGGAATGGTAGAAAGCGATACGACGAAGTAATTTTTTTAGGAGCTGATTCCTGCTGTCCGCTATATCTTTTTTGCTTGTCACCCCGAGCGCAGTCGAGGGGCTTTTTCTTAGCAAAAAAGGATGCCGCTACCATCAGGGCTAAGCCACCCCGCCTTTCAGGCACCCCTCCAAAGGAGGGGAAACCAACAACAATTTTCTCATTTAACTTTGCGCCTCCGCGTCTTTGCGAGCCATTAATAACTTTAACAATGAAAATCGGTTTACTGACATGCCAACGCCTACCCGACCTAACGCCAGCCGATCAATTATTGATTCCAGAATTGGCGAAACACAATATCATTGCTCAAGCGGTGATTTGGGATGATCCAGACGTCATTTGGACCGATTTCGATTATCTCATTTTTAGAAACACTTGGGATTATTACGAAAAAGAATCTCAATTTAATTTGTGGTTATCGACAATTAAAAAACTCGGAATCAAAACGTTGAATTCAATAGATATCATCGAGCAAAATAAACACAAATTCTATTTGCGGGACTTACAAAACCAAAAATTCACTATTATTCCCACTGTTTTTATAGAAAGAACGAAAGCGCTAAATCTTGCCGGAATCATTCCATCGCATTGGAAAAAAGCTGTGATCAAACCTGCCTTTTCCGCTGGTTCGTATCTCACTGAAGTTTTTGAGCTAGCTAACATTGAAGAAATCAATAAAAAATACCAAACCATTGCGTCTGAAAAAGATTTACTATTACAAGAATTTAAACCTGAAATTGAAACAGAAGGCGAAACCTCATTAATCTTTTTCAACAAAAAATTCTCCCACGCCGTCAACAAAAAACCGAAGGCTGGAGATTTCAGAATTCAAGTGCAATTTGGCGGTAGATATAACGCTGTCAGTCCAAATGCCGAAGT
>JBIKRP010000333.1:0-3134 GCA_044349145.1 Flavobacterium sp. | reverse complement strand
ATTTGATGACACCGTTATCAAACTCATTGGTTCGTATGAATCCCTTTGGCTAAGTGAGTTGTTTTTAAATCGTAAAATAAATCTATTGTCAAACCTACCAACTGAAGTTGAAAAAGTATATGGTTCTTGCTTTAGATTATGAATGATATGCAGTTCCTTATCCTCCAAATAAATTGGACGATTCCTATTTTGAAACAACCCGTCAACAGAAGCAATAGCAATTTTATATGTATTCGCCGCGGCCACTTTTATCCCTAGTGGAACTTTATCACTTCCATCAAAAGGAATTGGTCTTCCTTGAATATTCATCGCTTCCCCATCAATTAGTGAATAAAAATTCTGAGTAGAATCGAATTTCAAATTAGCATCGTATAGTCTGTCTTTTTCAAAAGTTGCCCCATCAACATAACCTACTAATGTACGAGACACCGTTTCGTTCGGCCCAACTAAATCTAACCAAATTCGATTTTTATCAGATGTACTATTGGCATGAGAATGACCATTCAGTCTAAAGAACTGACTATTGTCAAAAGTCTTGCTTCTCATGGCATTATTAAAATACACTTTCTGTGTAGCATCCGCTGGCCCATCTAGCATTGCCACAAAAAATCCTTGCCCTGACGGCACATAGCCGTTGTAACCGTTTTGAGTACTCGGTCCCGTCAAATTATATAAGATAAAATCAGAGGCTGTGTAATTATAAGCGAATGATCCATAAAAGGGATTGGTCACTGCTGCGCTTGGTAAATTTCCATGAGTCCAAATTCTAATCACACCTTCAATATTAGTGTTATAGGTCATAAAGGCTTTGGCATCAATCGCCGATGGATACGGATTGCCAACCAAATTCCAATTGTCGTCATATCGGTTTACAGGAACAGTAATTGCTGGGTTAGGATTTGGATAATCCGCACCGGTATAACCGCCTCTTTCTACATCAACTGCAACGACACCATTGTTCGGGACGTTGCGGTAAGGCACGGTATAATCTGCTGCCACTGTGTTGCTAAATCCACTTGGTCCACGAACAATATAACCTTTGCCTGTAATCATGTTTTCGGTTGTATTTACCCAATTACCAAAGAATCCGCCAATGGTTGGAATCCATTTCCACAAATGAGCGGTTGATGTTGTAGGCGAAACACTGGTCAGCGGAAAATTATTTACTGGCGACGCTAAATAAACGTAATCAAATTTCTTTACCGTGTGAATACGATTTACAGATATTGAACCCGTATTGACTCCAGTGTCACTAACTTGAACCAAGCTACCGTTATCGTCTACGATAAGGTTTCCTGTTCCGACCATTGTTATATTATTCTGAACATTGATATAGGTATTAGCAGCAATCGTTGCGGTAAATCCATTGTTTACTACTAGACTACAACAATCAAAACTGCCATTCGTAAGTGTGTTATAGGTGCCATTTATAGTTGCAATCTTATTGATGGATGGAATTCCCACAATATTGTTTGTGTCTCGCCAATCTGTTCCGTTCCAAATTAAAGTTCCATTATTTATCTTTACCGCATTGGTAGCAATATAACAAGTGTTGTCATTTTCTTTCACTCGACAATAATATTGGTATCCATTTAATCCTGTCAACGAGGCAATATTTAAAGTAGAAAGATTAGCATCCGTGTCTGCATAATTCCCAGTAATTGAAATTAAAGACCATGCTACTGCATTAGGTGCCACAACATACCACTCGTAGGCCAATTCTTTTAAATCCCCAACCAAATTAAATCCTTCCGTTGCAGTAACTGATAGTGTAGCGGACGAACTAGTGCACGACACCGCTAAAGTTGGTTGTGTTACAATAGTTGGAACTGCACCTGAACCTGCTATGACTGGAGCGCCTGTTGCAAGTCCAGGATCACAAACTCCTGCGGCCAATGTAATAGTGGTCCAATCTGCGGCAACATAAGACGTTCTCGCCGTGTAAGCGCCAACGTTCCTTTTCATGTAATAACCTTTTTGTGTCACATATGCGTCTACATCATCAATAATTGTAGTCCCGTTACTGGCTCTCAATTGCAAACCATCATTCTCGTTGAACCCATTGTCTATGGCGCCATTTGTTGCAGTTGGGCCACAACTTCCAACATTAACTTTAATTATTCCCAATGCTCCCGGTGCAATACTTCCTGTCAAATTTCCATAATCAATTTCATTTCCATCATTCTGATTTCCTGTTCGGTAAAAACGGTAATCAGACATGTTTTTCGTAGAAGCTGTTCCGTTAAAAATGGTTATTGTTCCGCCGTCTAGAGAAAACTCATCATGAACTTCGTAAATAATTAAATCATTAGAAACAACACCCTGACAACCAGAAGAAACTGAACTTACTACCGTAAATGTAATCGGCAAACTTGGGCATGAAGTTGCGTTACTTACAACTAAATTACCCGTAGTTGCTCCCGCAGGTACGGTTACAAATAATTGTGTGGCCGAGCTTGAAACTACAAGCGCTGCAATCCCACTAAACTTAGCGGTGGCACCAAGTAAAGACCCCGAACTTGCAGTTATGGCAACGACGGTTCCTGCTGGGCCTGAAAGTGGAAATACGGTTGAGATGACCGCGCTAGTGCATGCTGTTCCTGTTCCTTGAATATTAAAATTATATGGATTTTCATTATTATCATTGTTAGGAATCGTCAAAGAAGCACTCCGTACGCCTGCCGCTGATGGTGTAAAAGTAATTTGAAAAGTTGTCGACGCACCAACAATTGTAGTTGGCGCTGGATTCTGGGTCACCACAAAATCAGCGGCATTTGCTCCACTAATTGCGACCACGGCTGGCGCGCCTGTCAAATTCAGGTCTCCTGTGGCACCAGCAACATTTTGAATGGTAAATGTTCTCACAAAAGAAACTCCCACGAGACTTGCACCGAAATCTGTATGGTCGGCACCAGATGGTAAAAGATCATTGTCTAAAATATTACTTCCATTTCCCACAACATTCATCTCAGGCTGCGCTGTTGAGGCGGTTGTCCCATTTAATATTACGTTATATGCACTCAAACCACAATCGAAACCTCCTGTCCCTGTTGCACCAGTCGCCCCATATCCGTAAAGTCTAAAAGTTGTAGCGGTTGTCAGATTGTTAAGACCTACAATAGAGATTGTATAAC
>JBIKRP010000431.1:0-3140 GCA_044349145.1 Flavobacterium sp. | reverse complement strand
TGCGTTCTGTTACTATTCATAACTATTATATTTTATAATAGAATTAGGATTCATAACATCTACAATAGGAATTTGAATTATTTCAACAGGAAGAATTTCTATACTCGCTAAGGCGCAGAGGCGCAAAAGTTTGTTTGGTTTTGCCACGGATTTGACGGATTGGGCGGATTTTTAAAGGTTTTTTTGTCCGATTCGCAAAGTGTTTATTACAACTATGTGCTGCGCAAATGTTTGCTGACTTTGCGTTCTGTTACTATTCATAACGCCGCTGTGAGTTTTATGTTTAATTTGGCTCAAAGGTCGGGAGACTTTGCGCAGCGGAGTTCTCGAATTTTTGAATTAATGTAAGATATAACTTATAAATAATCTTAAAAGTCGCTTTAAATCGATAAAATATGCACTTAATCGATGTTTTTGTTTTTTTATTTCAATAAATGTTTTTATGTTTGTCCTGTATTCTTTTGAAGAATTGTAATAAAGTCTTGAAAGAACAACACGTACTCTTTTTGTCCCAAACAAAAACCAGTAAAACATGAAAACAAATGCCCCTAGTATTCAAAATGTCCTACTAATGAAAGTTGAACCTTTTTTTAATGGACTTCTTTTTCAGAAATCGTACATCGTAGTACTTTCTCACCTACGAATTGGTCTTTTTTATCCCAAAGTTAGTTTCCTCTAAATTTTGAATTATTAAGATCTGCGGTAGCCATTATTCCGATTAAAAGCACTTTTTTGAGGTTCAATTACAATACGGGATGTATTTTATCGGTATTATATGCACTTTAGTCGTTTCGTCGATTATTTCTGCAAATTAATGACAATCAACAAGTTGTGTTGTGATTTTGTGCAGATGAACAAGTATTATTGTCGTTTATCGAAATTATTGTTGAGACTTAAGTGTTGTTGCTATTTTCGCCATCTCATTTTGTGACATGTTGCTTTGTACAATAAAAATGAAAAATTTGGAAAGCACTGCTTGAAGACTATCAGCGAAATATAGTAAGAAAATATGATTGGAAATCGAAATATAAAAATTCAAAAATTAAACAAGTACAAATTAAATTAACCCCAACTAAATCTAAAATGAGCATGAAACATTACATTTTACAAAAACTATTTACGAGGAAAAGCTGTCCAAGATGGATGGCTCTATCTGTTATTGTGCTAAAAACGATTACACAAAAACAAGTTTCTACAAATTTCTCCCGCCTGCAGCGATCGTGCTTCTCGTCGGTATTTTTTTTACTGTTTCTGCTGAGCTCGAGTAGCTCGTGGGGGCAGGTTACTACTTTGCAAAATTGGTCAAATTTGTACCAAAACACTTCAACATCGTCACAGACTGTTGCGTATTCTATTCCTAATGGTTCTGGAACTCATAAGGTTTTAGCTGTGGCAATTGCTTCTTCACAAACAGCTATAGGAGCAAGAACTGTTTCGATAGCTTATGGTGGTCAAACAATGACCTTGGCTCTAAGCGACATGGCTACCACAAGCATTAGACAACATACCGCGATTTATTATTTGAATGAAGCGGGTATCGACGCAGCTACCAACTCAAATCTTGTATTTACTGTAAGTGGTGGAACAACAAGAGTTACTTCGGTTTGGGCGGCAGTTTTTGATTATGTTGATCAGACAAACCCCTTAACAAATACTCGAAATTATAATTCTTCATCAGCTTCTAGTACATATGTATTTGGTACTGCTTTAACAATTAATACTAATGATCAAGCAGTTCTTGTAGCTAGTAGCGTTCGAAGTGGTAATAATGGTCCACGTTCTTTTACAGCTCCAACTAATTTTACTTCAATAAACGAACAAACTTGGACAACTACTGATGGTGTAAGAAATGCTGTATTTAACAGATCGGTTCCTACATCGAATACTTCTTCAACCTGTTCTACTACACTAAACAATTCTGCATTAGGTTCTATGACAGGAGTGAGTTTTAAAGGTTGTGCTGCTCCAACTGTAAGCGCTGGTTCTGCTTTATCTGCAATATGTAGCGGTGGAATATCGGCAGGTTTAGGCGGAAGTACTGGCGGTTCTGCAACTGGAGGAACATGGTCGTCTAGTGTAGCTGGAGGATCATTCTCCCCAAATGCAACAACCTTAAATGCTACGTATACGCCTCCATCTAATTACACAGGAACAGTTACCTTAACCTTAACATCGAGCGGTGGAAGCTGCGGAACTGCAACAGCATCTAAAACGTTAACAGTAAATCCAATACCGACATCAGTTACCGCAACAGCTAGTCCAACAGCTATTTGTAGTGGTGGAAGTGTAAGTTTAACATCAAGTGCTACATCCAATTCAGCGACAGCAACCACCTTATTGAGTCAAAATTTTAACGGAACACCCACAGGTTGGACAACAACCAATGGAAGTACTGGAGGTACATTAGCAAATGCGGCTTGGACGTTACGACCTAACGGTTCAGTAGTATGTAGTACATGTAATACACCCGAGACTCTTAACAGTAACGATGCATCGCAATTTTATTTGAGCAATAGTGATTCCCAAGGAAGTGGTGGTACAACAGCTACAACATTACAATCGCCTTCATTTAGTACCTTAGGTATGAGTGCGGCTTCATTAACTTTTTATCAGTATTATAGAGATTATGATGCCTCTGACTCTGCTATTGTTGAAATTTCAACCAATGGAACAAGCTGGACAGTACTAAATACATACACTTCTACGCAGGGTACTCGAAATGGATTTGTTTTAGTAACTACAAGTTTAGACTCTTATTTGGGTAAAGCGAATGTTTTTATTCGTTTTAAATATGCAGCAGTTTGGGGTTATTACTGGGCAATAGATAATGTAACAGTTACTTCATCCCCAGTTACACCAGCAATTAGCTATGCTTGGACTTCAACCCCATCAGGATTCACTTCATCAACTCAAAATCCAACAGGGGTTACACCAACTGTTGCAACAACCTATACGGTTAGTGTCACTAACAATTTTGGATGTTCGGCTAGTGCAACTTCGGCAAGTGTAGCGGTAAACGCTGTGCCAGCCGCTACTATCAGTTATGAAGGTACACCATTTTGTAGATCACTTACTACGGGTCAAGCAGTAACGCAAACGGGTACTGCCGGAGGAACTTATACAGCATCTCCTGTTGGCTT
>JBIKRP010000332.1:0-3148 GCA_044349145.1 Flavobacterium sp. | reverse complement strand
GAAAACGATAATAAGAAAACTATTTTTAGTCATAAATTTATTTTAATACTGTAATGATTTTTGGATGTTAATTAAATCATTGAATTGTTGGCGGTTTAACCATTAGTCAATTTCGGTGTAGCGTCCTGAAATAGGTTGACAGATTTTTACTCTGTTTTCAATTCAAATTTAGATAAATTATTTCTTTATTCCTACGATAAGATTTATAGGGCATATCGGCATTTAAATGGACGCTAACGGGCGTTCTTCCTTTTAAACTGTCGTGCGGTCTTAAAGTGTTATAAATCCTTACAGCGCGTCTTACCATTTTCTGAGCTACAGTTTTGTTTGGAATAGTTTGATTGAGTCCAAACTCATATTTCATGGTTTTGTTGATTCGTTCAGCTAGTGCGTTTTCATAAGGATCATATTGTTCAGTCATGCTAATTAGAATATCATTGTCTTGCAGCATTTTGACGTATTCTGGCCAACAATAATGGAATCCTCTGTCGGAATGATGAATGAGTTTTCTGTTGGGATATTTTCTGTTTTTTAAGGCCATTTTTAAAGCATCGATGGATAAGGAAGCTTTCATATTTGTGGCTACATGAAAGCCCATTATTTGTTTTGAATAGGCGTCGGTTACTAAAGCTAAATAGGCATTTTTTCCATTTAGTCTTAGATAAGTAATATCGCTAACCCATAGTTCTTCGGGTTGGTTCGGTACTTTGTTTTGCACCAGATTTTTAAATTTTCTGAAGAGATGATTTGAGTTTGTGGTTCGGGTAAAGTTGCGTTGTTTGGGTACCAGTAGGGTATGAGCCCTCAGAAAATCAAAGAAATTGTCACGTCCCATTTTGATGTTATTTTGCTTCATTTGGTCTTGTAAAAGCTGATGTAGCTTTCGACCTCCAGTTGCCTGATTGATTTCACCTCTTTTATCGATGACCATTTTTACTAGCTTTTCATTATCAGACTTTTGCTTTTTACAAATGTTCATTTTTTTGTAGAAGGCTTGTCTTGAGATCCCGAAGCATTGGCAGATCCATTTGATCTTAAAATGGCTTTTTTCTTTAGTTCCACTTCTTTGGCCAATGATCCGGGCAGCGACTTTTTTGCGTAATCGTTCCCTGTGTCAATCTCGGCTTCGGCAATTATCATCTGCTGGAAGTCCTTGATAAACTCCAGTTCCTCGATTCTTTCTTTTAGTTTTTTGATTTCGTCTTTCTTTGCCATTCCTTTTTGCTTTTGCTCTAAGGTAGAATATTTTTGCAACCAATAATAAATTGCATTACGTCCGACTTGGTATTTTACCGACGCATGATTAACTGATATTTGTCCATTACAAACTTCATCAATAATCTTTAATTTTAAGTCAAATCCAACGGATTTTTTCTGACAGGTGGGTTTCTTTTCTTTCATGTTGTCCTATAAATAGTTGTTGATTTTTTGTCAACCTATTTCAGGATTCTGCATCGGCAAGGGTGTCGCACAACGTTTCGCGCGCAGAACTCGTTGCGGCTTGTCAACTGAAATTTTTCCACTAGCACAAAACTAAAATAGTAAAAAATAGTTCAACTAACCGAAAACCAGCAATGAGTTTTGCGCGCTGTTACCAGTAGGCGTTTTATTTATTTCTATTGTTCATCATCATCTTTTTGATAACCTTCATAATAATAAGATTGTTCTATTCCTTTAAAGATGACTTCTCTGTTGTCAATTTCGTGAGTTAAGTTTTGGCTAAGCAAAGTTCTTAATTCCAAATCGTTTATTGGGCTTCTTTCCATTGCTTGTAAGTAAAGTGATTTGTCAACAAATTGCCAGTTTACTAATTTTTTTAGTCTAGCTTTTAAAATCATATCGAGCCAAATTCGCATTGTTCTTCCATTTCCTTCCATAAATGGATGAGCTATATTCATTTCAGTATATTTTGCAATAATTTCTTCAAAACTATTCTCGGGCATTTGCTCGATTTTCACCAAGATTTCATTTAAGTACAATGCGTTTGCAAATCTGAAACCGCCTTTTGAAATATTTAGAGTTCTAACTTTTCCAGCAAAATCATACAATCCACCAAATAAATATAGATGAATTTCTTTCAAACCTTTTGTGGTTCCAATTTCGATTTTATCAATATCATTTGACTCAAACAAACGATAAGCATTTTTTATACTTTCTTTATCAATATTCATCATATAAAATCAGATTTTTAATCTATCTGTTTATTGTCAAAAATACTTTAAAAGTTTATCATTTACTTAAAAACTGACTACTTTTTTGTCAATATTGATTTGTATTTATTTCCGGTTTCAATACGCTTACTGGTAACGTTTCCTTGCTAGAGCTTGTGGCGGCTTATGGAAAGCTTTTTTTCCATAACCGCCCAAGCGAAGTTATGAAAAGTAAACGAACAATTTACCGAAAAACTAGCCATAAGTTTTAGCAAGTGTTAGGAGAAGCTACTCTTTTAAATAATACTGCTTAAATATTCCTCAGCAGTCATAATTGGAATATTTGAATTCTTAAAATCTTTACCATTTCGAGTTATTATAATTGTACAATTAGATTGTACAGCAGTATAATATTGTATTGAATCTTCAAAATCCTTAAAATTTGAATTCAATCCTTTTTCAACGGTTTCTTCATTGACTTCACAAACTTCGCAAATGATTTTAAATTTTCTTAGTTTGCTTAATACCGATTCAGAAGATTCGTATTTATTAAGAACATAATCAACTGTTGTAAACGAAAGCGGAGAGGCTACTAAAATAAGTTTTTTTTGATCTGCTAAAGTTGCAAGTCTTGCTATTGAATCAAAAAAAGGAGCTCTTTGTGCTAATAAATCTAAGATTACGTTTGTATCTAAAAATATTCTGCTCATTTGTATTTTTGTTCTAAATAATTTGCACGCTCTTTTTTATAGTCAAAATCAGCAGGAAGCTTAATGTCAGAAGACATACTTTTTACAAAATCAGATATTTGTATTTCATCATTAGTTTTCTCGGAGGTTAAAGAATTGAGATAATTTTCAATTAATCTCGACAAGCTTAATTTTTTTTCAGAAGCATAATGTTTAGCTCTTTCAATAATTTCTTGATTTAGCTTTAATGTCAGTTTAGTGTCCATAATTATAAATTTTATACGTACAAATATATGGATTTTTGAACGT
>JBIKRP010000331.1:0-3174 GCA_044349145.1 Flavobacterium sp. | reverse complement strand
GGACTGAATCTGCTTTTGAAGGTGCGACCCCAGTTTCGTAATCTTCACGTAATTTGAAATAATATATTTTGTACGTAATATCATTTGCCTCCACTTCTTTTACCAATAGTTTTGGGAACGCTTCTCTGTTTAGCATTGACATCATTGAAGATTGAACCGAAGGATCTGTAATTTTAGAGATTGTAACATCTTGATTTTCTTCAACATCAAGATAATGGGTGTTCAAGTAGTCCTCAATGATGGCAATATCATCCGCATATTGAACATCAAATGCTCTGACAGGCACCGCTGAAACGCTATCTGCTTTGTTACAAGAAAATAAAATTAAGACCGAACAGAAAAGACTAAAATATAACTTAAATTTGTTCATTACAGCTGAAATTAAGGAGCGCAAGTTACAATATTGATTTATGTTTGTAAATAATTTAACGTCTATTTTTGAAAAAATATGAGAGTGGATAAATATCTATGGTGTGTGCGCTATTACAAGACCAGAAACATGGTCACGGAGGCTTGTAAAAAAAATCACATTACCGTCAATGGTCAAATAGCAAAGCCGTCTAAAGAAGTTTTTCCAACGGACCAAATCACTTTTCGAAAAGACCAAATCACACAAACCATCGTTGTTTTAGACGTGCCGGAAAACAGAGTTGCCGCAAAATTGGTTGATATTTACCGCAGGAATGAAACCCCTGTAGAAGTCTATCAGCATTTAGAGCTCTTAAAACTATCAAAAGAACATTATCGGAAAACAGGCGACGGACGGCCAACCAAAAAAGATCGAAGAGACTTGACCGATTTTGAAATCGAAAATGAACACGAAGAAGAATAAAAAGAAAAAAAATGGAAAACAAAATTCTAACCCACTCCGAGATTGAACATAAAATAAGGCGAATTGCCTATCAAATCTACGAAACGTTTGTGAATGAAGAAACCGTTACACTTGCGGGCATTGCTTCTAATGGTTTTGTTTTTGCGCAAAAAATCGCAAAAGTACTCGAAGAAATCTCACCTTTGAAAATTGTTTTGTGCGAAGTGTTTATTGATAAGAGTAAACCAAATGCGCCAATTACCACTTCCATTTCACAAAAAGACTATGAAAATAAAGGGCTTGTCTTAGTCGATGACGTATTAAATTCTGGAACAACCCTTGTCTACGGAGTAAAACACTTTTTAGAAGTGCCGCTTGCGAAGTTTAAGACCGCGGTATTGGTTGACCGAAACCACAAAAAATATCCTGTAAAAGCTGATTTTAAAGGAATTTCATTGAGCACTTCACTTCAAGAGCACGTGCAGGTCGTTTTTGATAGCAAAGGCGATTACGCGTATTTAAATTAAGAGATTTTCGATTTCCGAAACAATTTCTTGCGGTGATTTCAAATCAGTTAGTACTGCATAAGTCGCTTGGTTATAAAAATAGCTTCTTTCAAAGAGATGTTGCGCAATAAACGCTTTTAGCTCTTCCTCTTTTTTATCAGCCAATATCGGTCGATCTACTTTTTCACTTATTAAGCGCTGAGATAACTGATCAATGGATGTCTTAAGATATATCGAAACAACTCCATCTCCGTTTAAATATAGATGATTGTTTGCGTAGCAAGGCGTTCCTCCCCCAAGGCTTAAGACAAACGATTCGCTCGACTGCATCATTTCTTTAAAAACTTGGTGCTCCATCTTTCGAAAATAGATTTCCCCTTTAGTTTTAAATAGGGAAGTAATGGTCATTCTTTCTTTTTCTTCGATGCATTTATCCAAATCAAAACAGGAAAGCTGTAACTTTTCTGACAAAAAAGTAGCAATTGTTGACTTACCTGAACCCATATAACCCAGCAAAATTATTTTCATGATTAGAATAAAACCTTATATATTAAGGGGTTAAAAGCAAATAGTAAAAAAACCCAAATTTAAAATAAAATAGCTTTGAAAAATAAATAATAAGACCTTATATTTGCACCCGCATTAGAGAAAAGAAATTTGACTTGGTAGCTCAGTTGGTAGAGCACATCACTTTTAATGATGGGGTCCTGGGTTCGAGCCCCAGCCAGGTCACAAATTTTCCGCTTTTCTCTAATTTCGACTTGGTAGCTCAGTTGGTAGAGCACATCACTTTTAATGATGGGGTCCTGGGTTCGAGCCCCAGCCAGGTCACAGCAAGTCGTCCGCCATAGGCGGATGATTTTTTTTTAGGCCACGTGGAGAAATTGGTAGACTTGCCAGCTTGAGGGGCTGGTGTTCGAAAGGACGTGTGGGTTCGAATCCCATCGTGGTCACGAATGAATACTCAAAAAAGAAAAAACGCCAAGTTCACTTGAGCGTTTTTTTGTTTTGAGTATGCTCAAAGAGGAGCTTTATGGGATGGACGGAGTCAATCTCGTTTTAGCCGCATTTACAACCTATTTAAAAGCTTTTAGACTTTTCAGGACGACAACGATAGTTATTTTAAAAACATGTCATTTAGACTGCTTGTATAACGTCAATCAACTAGTCAAATAAAACATGGCAAAAATAGGTCTTGATTACTACTTGATGCTATTCTCCTCTATTTCAAAGAACAATATAAGAGAGGGCAAAAAAGTCAACAAAGAGCAGTAAATTCTTTGGTTTAATGATTAGCGATACTACCTGTTTTTTGATTGTCAACAAAAACTTGCTACTCTCGCACAGTTGATTGCCATTCTTTTCTTGGTAATTAATTTGTTGCCATTTTTATAGTTTCTTGCTAAAGCTCTTTTATTTTTCATTAGAAGACGCCTCTTCTTTTTTCCTTTTAGCTCTTTTTGATAGCATGATCACCGCTATTACAAATAGAGGAAGAAGCGCGGGAATAACGGGAAATTCAAGTTCTCTTCTCCAAGTTAAAGCAATAAATACGACCATACTAATAACAGCTACGACCATGCAAAACGCATACAATCTTTGTAATTGATATAAGCTCAGTTTCTTCATATTTACTTTATATTATTTGATTATCGACATTAACCACTAAATTAAAATACAACAGCTTCATCAACAAGACTTTTGTAAAAGCAATCTAATTCCATTGCGCTAATTAATAGTAATAATAATTATACACAATATTGCTGTTTATGACATTTGTGGTTCCAGAGACATTTTTGTAAACTATTTCAGTCATTTCAGTTGGATAACTTAAGTCATTATAGGTATAGACTCTAT
>JBIKRP010000433.1:0-3175 GCA_044349145.1 Flavobacterium sp. | reverse complement strand
ATAGAAGATCTTGTAGATTCTGGTTGTTCCACAGTAAAATCATTTAATCTCAATGTAACAAGTGCTTCAGGAACCTTCAGTTATTCTGGTAGTCCTTATTGCAACAATGATCCTGCGTTGAAGTTGCCCACACTTTTTGCATTAACCTCTGGAGGAACTTTTTCTGCAACACCGGCTGGATTGTCGATAAATCCTGCAACAGGTGCCATTGATGGGATTGCAAGTACAGTAGGTGTATATACAGTTTCCTATGATATTGCTGCTACTGCTTTGTGTCCAGCTTTTAATACAACAGCAACTGTTGAAGTAGTAGGTTGTAGCTGTACTGTTACTGCCTCTTCGGCAAGCCAAACTGTGTGTGTGAATACACCAATTACCTCAATAACGTATACATCATCAACTGTAGCAACGACCGGTTCTGTGCCGATTGCAGATTTGCCACCGGGAGTGACCGGTGCTTTTGCAGGAAATACTTTTACAATTTCTGGAACACCGAACACACCTGGTACTTATACTTTTAGTGTTACACTGGAGACCGGAACTTCAGATAGTTGTTCTATTGCTACCACTATCGTTGTAAATGCACAACCCAACGCAGGACTTGACGGTTCTACCACAGTTTGCGATAATCTTCTAACACCTATTGATTTAGGATTATTAATTACGGGTGCACAGGCAGGTGGCACATGGACAAGAATATTAGGAACTGGCGGTACTTTTAATGCAGCAGCTGGGACTTTTTTACCAGCAGTTGGCGCTTCAGCGGTTTGCACCTTTGAGTATAGAATAGCAGGCGTTGCACCTTGTGTTGATGATTTTAGTGTTGTAACCGTAAATATTAATGCGCAACCAAATGCGGGAACAAGTGGATCGACACTTGTCTGCGATAGCAGTGTGGCAGTAATAGATTTGAATACTTTAATTACGGGTCAACAAACCGGCGGAACTTGGACAAGAACTTCAGGAGGAGTGACAGGAGTTTTTAATGCAGCAGCGGGTACTTTTATCCCAACAAACGCCGTTACGAGTACTTTTGAATATACCTTGGTTGGAACTGCACCTTGCGCTAATTCTTCTAGTACCGCAACAGTGAATATTAATTTGCAGCCTATTGCAGGTGCAGATGGAGCACCGCAAGTCATTTGTGATAGCAGTACTGCAGTTATAGATTTATTCGATTTAATTACAGGCGAGCAAGCAGCAGGAACCTGGACAAGAACCGGAACAGGTGGAGCATTTGATGCAACAGCTGGAACCTTTACCCCAGCCGCAGGAGCTACGACTAGTACTTTTACTTATACCCTAACAGGAACGGCGCCTTGTATTAATGATTCTAGCCAAGTCAATGTAACCATTAATGCACAACCTAATGCTGGAACAAATGGTTCGACACTTGTTTGCGATAATAGCACTGTACTGATAGATTTGAACACTTTGATTTCTGGCCAACAAGTTGGAGGTACATGGACAAGAACCTCAGGTGGATTGACAGGAATTTTTAATGCAGCGGCCGGCACTTTTATCCCCACAAACGCGATAACCAGTACTTTTGAATATACTTTAGTTGGAACTGCGCCTTGCGTTAACGATGTCAGTATCGCTACAGTGAATGTTAATGCGCAACCTAATGCAGGTTTAGACGGAGTACCGCAAGTTGTTTGTGATAGCAGCACGACATTGATAGATTTGAATAATTTAATTACGGGAGAGCAACCATTAGGAACTTGGACAAGAACAGGAACCGGCGGAACCTTTGATGCAGCAGCTGGAACTTTTATTCCAAGTCCGGGAGCTACAAGTAGTACTTTTACATACACCATAACAGGAACAGCACCTTGTATTGATGATTTTAGTTTGGTCAATGTAACGATTAATGCACAACCTGATGCTGGAACAAGTGGATCGACACTTGTTTGCGATAACGGCACGACTTTGATAGATTTGAACACTATAATTTCAGGTCAACAACCAGGTGGAACTTGGACACAACTCACGGGTAGCGGCGGTTCATTCGATGCTATATTAGGTGCTTTTACCCCAGCTTTGGGCGCTATCACTAGTACATTTGAGTACAAACTATTAGGAACTGCACCATGTATTGATGTTACTAGTATCGCCACAGTAAATATCAATGCGCAACCCAATGCAGGAACCTCAGGGGGCATTACAATTTGTGAGACCGATACTACAGTAATAGATTTGAATACTATAATTTCAGGTCAACAAACCGGAGGAGCTTGGACACGAACAGGAGGAATAGGGGGAACTTTCGTGGCAGCCACAGGAAGCTTTACCCCAGCCATTGGTGCGACTACCAGCACTTTTGAATACAGATTGCCAGGAGTGGCACCCTGCGTAGATGCTACAAGTGTAGCTACGATAACCATTAATGCACAACCCGATGCAGGAGTAGCCAACCCACCACTGCTGGTTTGTAGTGATAGTACTACATCAATTAATTTATTTGATTTAATTACCGGAGAACAGAGCGGAGGCCTTTGGACACGAATAGGAACTGGTGGTGTTTTTGACCCAATTGCAGGGACCTTTACAGTAAGTCCTGGAGGTAGTTCGAGTCTTTTTACATACTATATTGCTGCTACGGCGCCTTGTATAGATTCTAGTAGTCAGGTGAGTATCGTAGTTGTTGCCGCTCCCGATGCGGGAGTTGATGGCGCCACCACGATTTGCGATAATAGTTCGGCTCCAATAGATTTGAATACACTTATTACTTCAGAACAACCTGGAGGAACTTGGACAAGAAATACAGGAAGCGGCGGAACACTTACTGGCGCAATCTATACGCCAGCTTCGGGTGCCACTACAAGTACTTTTATTTACACAGTAAATGGTATAGCGCCTTGTGGTAATGATACTAGTGAAGCTAGAGTAAATATCAATGCGCAACCCAATGCAGGCGTAAGCGGGTTACCCAAAGTGGTTTGTGATAACGATAACACCGCCATAGATTTATTCTCGCTAATCAACGGGGAACAAACAGGAGGGACTTGGGTAAGGAGTTCAGGTGCAGGAGGGATATTTGACCCTGCAACGGCGAGATATACCCCTGCGGCGGGAGCTACAAGCAGTACTTTTACCTATACGATAACAGGAACACCACCATGTGTAGATTCTAGTAGCCTTGCCACGATAGACATCAATGCGCAACCGAATG
>JBIKRP010000330.1:0-3190 GCA_044349145.1 Flavobacterium sp. | reverse complement strand
ATACATCTCGCATTTAATTCCACTGCTATTCATCTACAAATCTGTTCCAATTATTTTGAATGATTTTGTTTATTGGGAATCGGTGTTTGGCAATTTAGTTGGGGTTTATATAATTTTATTGATTTTGTGGATTGTCAGAACCATATTTAATGCGCTTCGTGACTATCTAAAACTAAAACCTGAATACAGCGACAAACCTATTGATAGCTATATTCAGGTAATTATGATTATCCTTTGGATGATTGGATTGACGGTAATTGTGTCAGAGCTCTTTAATATCAAAGCCAATACGCTATTTACAACACTTGGAGCAGTCTCGGCAATCATCATTTTGATTTTTAGAGATATTATTTTAGGATTTGTAGCGAGTGTTCAAGTCTCTCTAAATGACATGGTTCGAATCGGCGATTGGATCACTTTTGACAAATTTGGTGCTGACGGAGATGTAATTGAAATTAATCTGGCAACCGTAAAAGTCAGAAACTTCGACAATACAACAACAACCATCCCCACGTATAGTTTGATATCAGACTCTTTTCGAAACTGGCGCGGAATGCTTAATTCAGATGGACGAAGAATAAAAAGACATCTCTTAATCAAGGCCAAAAGCATTCATTTTTTGACAGAAGAAGAACTGGTAAAAATGAAAAAAATTCAATTGATTAGTAAGTACATTGAACACCGACAAATTGAAATAGACAAGTTTAATTCCTTTCATGAAGTTGATAAGACTTTGCCTATCAATGGAAGAAATCTTACCAACTTTGGTTTATTTAGGAAATACATCACTTGTTATCTTGAAAACTATCCAAGTCTAAATAAAGATATGATATTGCTTTGCAGACAGTTACAACCAACAGCTCAAGGTATTCCTTTGGAAATTTATACGTTTACGAAGGATAAGAAATTCGAAAACTACGAATATATTATGTCAGATATTTTCGATCACATAATTGCTTCAATAGGTTACTTTGATCTAGAAATATTTGAATTGTCAACTGGTAAAGACAACGTATCTTAAACAAGTTATTTTAGCCGATCATTAATATATTCAATTGTAGTTTTTCCGTGGGCTTTTGGTTTTCCATCCTCCCCTAAACTAACCATTGTTATAGTATCTATCGTGATAATTGTTTCTCTAGTCATAATATTTCTGGCTTCGCATTTTAATGTTAACGAGGAATTACCAAAACGAACTACATCTATTCCAATTTCAACAATGTCGCCTTGTCTCGCTGAACTTCTAAAATTGATTTCTGACATATGTTTCGTTACTATTCTTGAATTTTCTAGTTGAATGATGGCGTATAACGCCAATTCCTCATCAATCCAAGCTAATAATTTTCCTCCGAATAATGTTCCATTTGGATTTAGATCCTCAGG
The DNA here is from genome assembly GCA_044349145.1 of Flavobacterium sp. Taxonomy (GTDB): domain Bacteria; phylum Bacteroidota; class Bacteroidia; order Flavobacteriales; family Flavobacteriaceae; genus Flavobacterium. Next base: position 1,807 of record JBIKRP010000330.1, on the reverse strand, counting down.
TTTTACCCATTTTCTTGTATGAAAGCGCATAATCTATTTCAATTTAGTTGGGTCAAAATTAGCTTATTTCTTCTTGCGGCTGAGTAAAAATGCGAGATGATTCCTATTTAAGAACCAAAATAAAGCTTCTGCAATCGCCCAAATTTATAAACAAAACGTTAATAAGTAAAAGTAGCATTTATATGACGATAACTTGAATTTTAAAAGTAAACTCCTATATTTGCATTTAAAATGTTAAAATCTGGCTATCGCTATAGTCGTAACAACCATGTATATTATGAAACATCGTCTACTATTATTATTTGTGGCTTTACTAACAGTCTCTTTTTCTTACGCTCAAGACGTACCGCAAGAAGATCTTAAAGAAGCAAGAGATACTGGAGAAAGAAAAGATTACAACAAATGGACAATTGAGTTGACTGCTGGACAAAGCAAAGGAACAAGACCTTTTACTGAAGGCTACTTCTCTAGTAATCCCGATAGTTTTTTCGGAACAGTAAATTTCAATACTTTTAGTTTAGGAGTTCGATATATGTTTAGTTCTAGATTCGGATTAAAAGTCGATGTCAGTTCAGATAGATTTGAAAACAACAAAAATACAACGAGTCTTGACTTCCAATTACAACAATATAGACTTGGATTTCAAGGAGTCGTAAATGCTTCAAGATTATTTAATATTCAAAGAGAGTTAGGAAGGTTGAGTTTATTAGTTCATGCAGGAATTCAAATTGCTCAATCAACTCCAAAATTAAAAGCGGATCAGTATGATGCAGACTATTACTACAATAAGTCCGAATACAATGGTGGTGTTATGTTTGGAATATCTCCAGAAGTTCGAATTTCTAAGAAATTTTCGGTTATCGGTGATTTTAGTACAATCTCAAATTTTAGACAGCATTTCACATGGGATGGTAGACTAAATGACGAGAAAAACAACTTGTCAGGTCAAATGATTATGGCCTCTCTTGGTGTAACGTATTCATTTGGTAAAGATGAATTACACGGTGACTGGGCAATTATTGACGAAAGCAAGTTGAAAGAAATCGAAGAACTTGATAAGAGAATTGGTGATTTAGAAACCATGATGAATGACACGGATAAAGATGGTGTTCCAGATTATTTAGATGTTGAGAATAACTCAATTTCAGGTGTGGCTGTTGATACTAAAGGTAGAATGGTTGACATCAACAAAAACGGAATTCCAGACGAGTTAGAAAGCTATATGGCTAATAACTTTATAGATAAATCAAATGTTGCAACTGTAATAGAAGGTGCCAATGCGGATATGATTAAGAAAATGATTAATGACGGATATGTTGCTACTTATTTCGAACCAGGCAAATCGCGTCCAACACAAGAATCGACAGAAGGAATTGGCTTTATGTTAACCTATTTGCGCAACAATGTTGGGTCATCACTTGACATCGTTGGTCATGCCGATGAAATTGGCAGTAACGAGTACAATAATAAGTTAGCTAATGATAGAGCTAAAAATGTTAAACAAGTCTTGTTAGACGCAGGAGTTGACAGCTCTCGTTTGAATATTGTTTCTGAAGGTGAAGATACTTCGGTATTGAAAGATTCTTCTGATGCAAGAAGATTGGTACGAAGAGTAACCTTTAAAATTAAAAACTAATTAACAGTTAACTCTTAATAACTAAAAAAAACCTTCGTATCACTGCGAAGGTTTTTTTTTAACTTTAAATAAAAAATCATGGAAACTCGAGATCTTAATATTACCCATTGGAGAGGAGAAAGTATTGGTGCCATCAATGAACAGTCTTCTAATGATGAGAAATTTCAAAAT
>JBIKRP010000329.1:0-3193 GCA_044349145.1 Flavobacterium sp. | reverse complement strand
CGTCCCAATAGAACGGAGTCGTAAAATGATGAGTGTTCCAACCTGTCTGTGGTGTAAATGTGCTATCTGTTAAAACATTTGTAAATGGAGATGATGCGAATCTGTCTTTTCCGCTACAGAAAACTATTATGTACTGACTGGGCTGAATAATTTGATGCGGGAAAACCCATTCACCTGGATTTGAATTATCGCTGAGACTGTAATTGAATAAATCAATTGCTGTTGGACCTGCATTGTAAATTTCAATCCAATCTTCATAATCTCCGTCTTCATCCAAAAGGGTGGGGTAATTTTTATTACTCCCTTCATTTATTACTAACTGGGCTTTAGTTTGCACAAAGAGTAAATTAAAAAACACCACTAAGAGTATTTGTGTAAGCTTGACGTTCCCCAATTTTGAAATAGTATTCATTTTGTTTACTTTTTTGTTAAGGTTTAGCACTAGCTGTCTTGTTTGCATTGTGTATAACGGTTGGTGCCAGACGCAGTCGCGGCTTGGTCACCGAGTTTTTTCTATTTTAGAAAAAACGAAAATAGGAAATAAATATTACAATTCACCGAAAATCAGCGATTGAGTTTGACACTTGTTATGAGCTGCATGTGAATTGAGATTTTTCTATTACCAAAGAACGTTCTTAGAAAGAGAAGCTTTCTTTTTTTTCAATTACTTCTGAAATTATTTACTTCAATAATCACGCTTTCAAAGTGTTTGAACGCTCGTTCAAACCATGTAGCTCATAACGTTTCCTTGCTAGAGCTTGTGGCGGCTTATGGAAAGCTTTTTTTCCATAACCGCCCAAGCGAAGTTATGAAAAGTAAACGAACAATCTACCGAAAAACTAGCCATAAGTTTTAGCAAGTGTTGTGTGCTGCCACTGATTTTATAATTTCTTGAGCATTACTTTATTTTCATATTTATTTGTTTCCATTTGGAAAGAAGCATTTCCAATACAATTATATTTATGCTTTTCATAAAAGTTAATTGCACGATTGTTAGATTCTAAAACCCATAACCACATTTCATTTTCACCTTCATTTTTTACAATTTCTTCAGCAAATTCTAACAACTTTTCTCCAATTCCATTTCCACAAAACCATTCCAATATGTAAAGTTTATTGAGCTCAGTAGCCACAATATTTTCAATTGGGCATTTCTTTGAGAATTCAATTTCTGCAACTCCAACTAAGTTATTATTGTACACAGCTACTATTACACAATTTGGATTTTGGCTTATTGTATTTTCGATTCGTTCAACAGAAAATTGCTTTGTAATAAAGTTTGCAAACTCATCAGAAACTCCTTCAATTCCGTACGTTTGAATATAAACTTGTTTATACAAAATGGATAGCTTTTTTGAATCTTCAATTTGAGCTTTTCTATATTCTATATTTCTCATGAATATCTTATAAAGTTACGAGAGCCGGTAGCACACAACGTTTCCTTGCTAGAGCTTGTGGCGGCTTATGGAAAGCTTTTTTTCCATAACCGACCAAGCGAAGTTATGAAAAGTAAACGAACAATTTACCGCAAAACTAGCCATAAGTTTTAGCAAGTGTTGTGTGATGTGAAAGTTATTTTACAATAAATTTTTTAATTGATTGAGTTTCGTCAGATATACATTTAATTAAATATAAACCATTTTTACAATTTTCTAATTTAATGTCAGTTGATAAAGAATTAGGATTAATTATGAGAATTTCTTTTCCCGTTATGTCAGTGATAATTATTTTTTGTATTTGCTGTTTTGATCTTATGGTAAAATTGCCATTGTTTGGATTTGGATACAGTGTCCAAGAACTTTGAGTTTCATTTTCAGGAGACGATAATTGGGTTGAATCTTGCCACATTGAAAAAGTTCTTTGACCAAAAGGTCCACTTTCAATAGACAATTGAGCTATTTCATAATATGGATTTGTATTATACCAATAATACTGTACTTCATTGTAAAGCAATCTTTTCTGTCTTATAACATTTGTAAAAGTGCCGAAAGGAAGGATAAGTGTTCCATACGAATCATATTTATTTACTACCGTATCTATGTTCGACGCTGTGGCAAATCTATAAGTATCTGTAAAAGTAGAATTATAGATATACGGGAATTCAAAAACTTTAAGTGGGTCTAAATTATAAGTAATAACATAGTTGGGAGGATACGCCTGTCCTAAAAATTCTAGACTACTTGGTGTTAAATTGAAATATTGATAAGCTGTAATAGTTGGGTATGTTAATTCAAAACAATAGTTAGATAAGGGGAAATTACTGTAAAATGGCGTCTGTGAAGCAGGTACTAATCTCACTGTATTAACTGAAGGAACATTTAGTGTTGAAAAATCCCAAACTACATTTTCTCCTGATGCACCTGAGAGTAGAGAAGAATCTTGAATTGAAAATCCATTTGCAGTGAAAGGTTGATTTAGGTCATTGTAATTAATGATTGGTTGTGCATATACTGACAATGTAATGAAAATCATTAAATAGTTTATTGGATTATTTTTTTTCATAATATTTTTAATAGTTATTTTCGTAATTCATATCACACAACGTTTCCTTGCTAGAGCTTGTGGCGGCTTATGGAAAGCTTTTTTTCCATAACCGACCAAGCGAAGTTATGAAAAGTAAACGGACAATTTACCGAAAAACTAGCCATAAGTTTTAGCAAGTGTTAGCAGAAGCCAAAGGTTAAAGTTTAATAGAATGATATTATGAAAAAAAAGCCGTTTCAAGTTATTATTTGAAACGGCTTCGTTTTTAGATACACTTAAGAACTATCTGTTAATCATTGCAGTTTTGATTAGTAGGATTTGCTTAATTAACAATTATTTTTTTCGTTTGATTACCGTTATTAGTAAAAATTTGTAAAACATAATTTCCTTTTTGTAAATCAGTCAATACTATTTGATTGATAACATTATCCTGCTCAAATAATTTTCGTCCCAAATAGTCAAAAATGATTACTTTATTTATAATGCTATTGTCGTTAACTTTAAAATATAGAATGCTTGAATCAATCGGATTAGGGTAAATATTTATGTTATTAATATCAAAATTCGCTACACGCAAAGAACATAGATTTAATTCATCAGCATAATTTACTTCAATATACGCATGATTCACTGTCCAAGAAGAATAAGGAGCTTGATTGTTTTCGGCTAATTCAAGATTATCAACTTTTATGCAAATATTGTCATGAAT
>JBIKRP010000328.1:0-3194 GCA_044349145.1 Flavobacterium sp. | reverse complement strand
CTCCAAAGCGGCTTGGTGCGCCACAATGTCAACGCCATAGGCAAAACCACTTACGATTACTGGGTCTAATGGTGCTAAATCGCCAATTAGATTTTTGCAGAAATTCATGCCGTACGAACTAATTTGCCGCGTGCCTACAATACTTATAATCTTTCTGTTCTTAAGTTGAATATTTCCTTTGGAGAATAATAAGACTGGGCCGTCCACGCAATGTTTTAGTTTGTCGGGGTAATTTTCATCTAAGAAAAAAGAAACATCTATTTGATTTTTCTCTAAGAATTGCAATTCCGCTTCGGCTTTTTCGAAGACAGATTTGTCCTTTAAATTCTTAATTAAAACACTACCGATTCCATCAACCGAATTGAGACGGGAAGCTTTGGATTTAAAAATTTCGGAAGGTTCTGGACAAATAGAAAGTAATTTTTTGGCGACAATATCGCCCACACCTTCTACTTTTAGCAAGGCTAATACATAAAATAAATCTTCGTGGCGCATAGTAAATTATTGAAAATGAAAAGTATAAAATTTATCTCAATTGTTAATAAAAATTGTGAATAAAATTTTGATGCTGTTGGGCATTGTATAACTTTGTTGCTATGAAAATCGAGCAGTATATTTCCCAACTTTTATATCGTCATCAATGTGTCACCGTGCCAGGTTTTGGCGCATTTTTAACCGAAATTCAGTCGGCACATTTGCATGAAAATACGAATTCTTTTTATCCGCCAAAGAAAGTCATTTCTTTTAATTCTAATTTAAAAAACAATGACGGGCTATTGGCAAATCACATCGCTCAACTAGAAAAGTCTAGTTATGAAAGTGCGGTTGCCTCTATTGAAAGTGAAGTAGTTATATGGAACAGTATTCTTCAAGTGAACGAAAAATTTACGCTGAAAAATATTGGTGAATTGCATTTAAATTCTGAAAAGAATATTGTTTTCACACCTTTAGAAAATATTAATTATCTGAAGGAGTCTTTTGGATTGAATTCCTTTGTTTCTCCAGCAATCAAGCGCGAGCAAGCCTTGCATCATGTAGAAACAGCTGTTAAAGTTGAAGTTCCTGTTTTCGAGGAAAAAGAAATCGTTCCACTTGACCCTGAAGTTCGCAAAGGAAGACCTTATCTAAGATATGCCGCAATTCTAATTTTAGGATTATCTATATCTGCGACTGTCGGATATAAAATGTATGAAAATCAGGTGGCAAAAGAAACTTTGTTGGTTGAAACTGCTGTTCAGAAGCAAGTTCAAAATAAAATTCAAGAGGCCACTTTCTTACTTGATACCCCAATGCCAGCGGTAACATTGACTGTTAGTGAAGAGAAAATGTTATATCACGTTGTTGCTGGTGCTTTTAGAAAGGAAGAAAATGCACAAAATATTTATAATGATTTGCTTAAATCTGGTTTTGAAGCGCGAAGAATTGCGCCAAACAAACACGGTTTATTTCCTGTTTTATATGGCAGTTACGCCACTTATGCTGAGGCACAACAAGCCATGCTTGAAATTCAAAAAGTAAACAATCCCGACGCTTGGTTAATGGTAAAAGCGCTATAAAAATTATCCCGTAACTCACGGGATTTTTTATGGAGTGTAAGTATCTTTGCAACCAAGATCCTATGGTCGAAACGAAAGTAAGTCAAAAAACATGCATCCAAAACATCCTTCCGAATCACTTACTATTCTCACTGATTTAGTTTTACCTAGTGAAACCAACCCTTTAAACAATCTTTTTGGAGGTGAATTGCTCGCTCGGATGGACCGTGCGGCAAGTATTTCAGCAAGAAGACATTCCAGGAGAATAACGGTAACTGCTTCTGTGAATCACGTCGCTTTCAATAGAGCAATTCCGTTGGGAAGTGTTGTAACTGTTGAGGCAAAAGTTTCTCGAAGTTTCAAAAGTTCGATGGAAATTTTTCTTGATGTTTGGGTAGAAGATCGCGAATCAGGCATCCGAAGCAAAGCGAATGAAGCGATTTACACATTTGTTGCGGTTGACGATATGGGAAGACCTGTTGAAGTTCCAGCGGTCATTCCAGAGACTGACCTAGAAAAGGAACGCTTTGAAGCGGCTTTACGACGAAAACAATTGAGTTTGGTATTGGCTGGAAAAATGAAACCTAGCGAAGCGACAGAGCTTAAAGCTTTATTTGTTTAAAACTTAACAAACTTGATTTTTTCTACAATGCCATTAATTTTCATTTGCAGTATATAATTCCCTGTATTTAAATTCGACACTGAAATTCTAATCTGTTTTTCGTTTGTGATTTCCTTTCCGTTCGCGACTATTTGTCCCATTGTATTAATTATCGAATAATTCTCTTCAAATTCTCCTTCAAAAGAAATCGTAATCATATCATTTGCTGGGTTGGGAAAGAGCTTGATTGTATTGTTGTGTTCAAACGAACTATTGCTTAAGAAAGGTGCTATAATCACATTAGACGTTACAAGACAGTTATTCGCAGTAACAACGCAATAGTATTCACCTTGAATTGTTGGCACATAGGTTTGATCCGTCGCGCCGTCAATTAGTACACCATTGAGATACCATTGATACGATGAAAAAGTGGTGGTGGTGGTTAATGTTACATCGCCATAAACAATCTCAGCGATAGGTAAATCAATCGACGTGAAAGTCAAGGTATTGTTACCGTTGGTATTTCCAATAACATCGGTTATTGTTCCGAATTTAGTATCGATGTCTGCCGGGCTACTCAATGTCCCCGAAAGTGCCGTAAAAGTTCCTGTTAATGATTTGTCAAACTTATTTAACTTATTGTTTCCCCAAGACGAAACATAGTAATTACCGCACGAATCTCTTGTGATTCCGTCGCAATTGCTGAGCGTAGTCGCCAATACCGTTGAAATTGCATTTGTTGTCAAATTGATTGCATTGATAGGTGCATTCGTTCCCCAAGTCACATATAAACAACGATCATTCTCACCGTCGTATATAATTCCATTAGGCGTTTTGGCTAAACCAGAAGCCAAGGTCGAAAAGGTCACTGCATTCACATCGACTTTAAATATCTTCTTTGCGGAAAAATCAGTCGCATACAAATTGCCAAAGCCGTCTGAAGTTAGGCCATTTAAGAAAGTTCCGTTTAAGTTTAATGTAAAAACATTACTCCCAGAAGCTAAATCGTACCCTCTAATAAAGCCACCTTCGCACGCATACAAAACACTTCCCAAGAT
>JBIKRP010000326.1:0-3200 GCA_044349145.1 Flavobacterium sp. | reverse complement strand
CGGGCCGATGATAAAGCCCAAGCCAAACGCAGCGCCAATCATTCCGAAATTCTTAGCTCTGTTTTCAGGTGTACTGATATCCGCAATATAAGCCGATGCCGTCGTGATACTCGCGCCGGTAAGTCCCGCAATAATTCGTCCAATAAAGAGCCAAGTAATTGTTGGCGCGAAAGAAAGTAACACATAATCAAGGGCAAAAGCAAAAAGCGAAATCAGGATAATCGGTCGTCGCCCGTATTGATCGCTCAAATTGCCAATCAATGGCGCAAAAATAAATTGGGTAAACGCATACGCAAATCCTAACCAGCCGCCGTATTTTGCCGCTTCACTAATATCGCCTTGAATCAATTCTTCAATCAATTTCGGAATCACCGGAATGATAATGCCCCATCCTGTGATGTCAATCAACATGGTGATGAAAATAAATCCGATAGCGGCTGATTTCTGGTTCTTTTTCATAATGAATCTTTGGGCGTGCCCCGGCGTCGTGCCTCCTTGGGTCGCGTCTTCCGCAGTGCGCGGCACTTTGCTCCAACCGCTCACGCAGACACACAAATAAACAAAAAATCCCAAACTCTTTTTGAATTTGGGATTTCAATTTTGGTATTTAATTATTATAATTCTAGTGCTTTTTTCGCATCACCACCCATCAATAATTCAACTGGGTTTTCTAACGCTTCTTTCACGGCAACCAAAAAACCAACAGATTCTCTTCCGTCGATGATTCGGTGATCGTACGATAATGCTACGTACATCATGGGGTGAATTTCTACTTGACCATTCACCGCAATCGGACGCTCAATAATATTGTGCATGCCTAAAATTCCGGATTGTGGTGGGTTGATAATGGGTGTACTCAACATACTTCCAAAAACTCCTCCATTTGAAATCGTAAACGTTCCGCCTGTCATATCATCAACGGTGATTTGTCCGTCGCGAGCGCGGATAGCCAAACGTTTGATTTCTGCTTCGATACCGCGGAAACTTAAAGTTTCTGCTGAGCGAACTACCGGAACCATCAAACCTTTCGGTCCAGAAACCGCTACCGAAATATCACAGAAATCATAGGCAATTTTGTCTGTTCCGTCAATCATTGAGTTCACATCTGGATACAATTGTAATGCTCTTGTCACTGCTTTCGTAAAGAACGACATAAAGCCCAATCCTAATCCACCGTGTTTTGCTTTAAACGCATCTTTATATTCGTTACGAACTGCGTTTATTGGCGACATGTTTACTTCATTAAACGTCGTCAACATTGCCGTTTCGTTTTTCGCAGCCACCAATCTTTCGGCCACTTTACGACGCAACATCGATAATTTTGTACGACTAGAACCACGGTTTCCGCCGGTTGGCGTTCCCATAGAAGGAATAGCGCTTACTGCATCTTCTTTGGTAATGCGACCGTCTTTTCCTGTTCCTACTATATCTGAAGGTTGTATGTTTTTCTCGTCTAAAATTTTCTTCGCTGCTGGTGAAGGTGTGTTGGCTGCGTAGGAAGTTGGCGCTGGAGCAGCTGTAGGTTTTGCTTCTACTTTTGGAGCCTCCACTTTCGGAGCTTCAGCAACTGGTTTAGCTTCAGCAACTGGCGCGCTACCTGATGGTTTTGCACCGTCAGTATCAATTAGGCAAACCACAGCACCTACGGCAACTGCATCGCCTTCTTCGGCTTTGAGTGTGATGATTCCGCTGGCTTCTGCAGGCAATTCGAGTGTGGCTTTATCAGAATCGACTTCAGCAATGGCTTGGTCTTTTTCTACATAATCGCCGTCTTTGACTAACCAAGTGGCGATTTCAACTTCTTTGATGGACTCGCCTGGTGAAGGCACTTTCATTTCTAAAATCATTTTGAATTATTTTAAATGATGACCCGAGCGATAGCGAACTGGTCGTTAGACAATTTTATATTTTAAATGTGTGTTGTTGTTTTTTACTTCAACATTCGTTGTTCGTTGTTCGATATTCTTTGTTTTTTCTAAATCTAAAAATGTTGAATGTTGATCAACGAATTTTGAATTTTGAACCGAGCCCTAGCCCTGATAGTAGCGGATATCCTTTTTTGTTTTTTAGAAAAGCCCTTCGACTGCGCTCAGGGTGACAAAAAACAAAAAAGATTGCAGCGGATAGCAGGATTAGCTTCTCATTATTGAAATAAATTTTTATCAAATACCATTCGAATCGCATCGGCGTGACGGCGTTTGGCTCGTGTGTAACTTCCGGCTGCTGGTGCGGCGTAGGCTTTGAGCGATGCCAATCTCCATTTTACGAGATCGAAATTCATCAACATATAGCTGTAAGCGCCCATATTCTTTGGTTCCTCTTGCGCCCAAACGAAATCGTCGGCTTTTGGATAACTCGCGATAATGGCTTTTAATTGTTCGGTTGGCAACGGAAATAATTGCTCGATTCTAACAAGTGCCACGTCTTTTCGTCCGAGATTTTCTCTTTCGGTATGCAAATCATAATAGAATTTTCCTGTGCAAAACACCAATGTTTTGACGTCTTTTTTATTCACAGACGTATCGTCAATCGTTTCTTGGAAACTACCGGTTGCAAATTCCTCAACCGTCGAAACGACTCTTGGGTCACGCAACAAACTTTTCGGTGTGAATACGACCAAAGGTTTGCGGTATTTGGTTTTCATTTGACGACGCAACAAGTGGAAGAAATTGGCTGGTGTCGTGCAATCAGCAACGAACATATTGTGTCTTGCACAAAGTTGCAGGTAACGCTCCATTCTCGCTGACGAGTGTTCCGCGCCTTGTCCTTCGTAACCGTGTGGCAAGAGTAATACAATTCCGTTTTGGTTGTTCCATTTGTCTTCACCGCACGAGATGTATTGGTCGATCATAATTTGCGCTCCGTTGCTGAAATCGCCAAATTGCGCTTCCCAAATGGTGAGCGTATTTGGACTCGCTAAGGCGTAACCGTAATCAAATCCTAGTACACCATATTCTGATAAAAACGAATTGTAAATATAGAATTTCCCTTCAGCGTTTTTAAGATTAGACAAAAGCACCACTTCTTCTTCGCTGTCTTCCACTTTCACGACTGCGTGGCGGTGTGAGAACGTTCCTCTTTCCACGTCTTGTCCAGAAATCCGAACATTATAACCTTCAGTCATTAACGAACCGTAGGCTAATGTTTCCGCCATCGCCCAATCGAGTGCATTGGTTTCGAAGAACATGGTTTTACGATCG
>JBIKRP010000327.1:0-3200 GCA_044349145.1 Flavobacterium sp. | reverse complement strand
TTTGGCAACGGCTTCGGAAAACTTTCAAAGGTTTTTCTTCCCATAATAATATAGTGGTTCGAAGTCAATTGTTTGAATCTTTTAAAATCATCCGGCAAGTGCCAAAGTAGCTGATTATTTTTCCCTAATGCATTGTTTTCCGCAGCAGCAGCAATCATTATTATCATTTTGAATTGTATTATTTTTGATTTTTCAAGGTATCCTCCGTCAACTCAGAGATTTTATTTTTTTGTTTTTGAATTAATCGGTCAATTTGTTCTCGTTCCCAATCCTTATTCATAAACCGATCTGTAATAAAGACCTTAGTAAAATGAAGTATAAAGAGAAAAACCCAGATAACAGATACCCAAATGTACCATTGTTGAGGCTGCCCATATTTTAAAAATACATTTGCAATAAACAAAAATATACTTCCGATAATCAAAAGAACAAAATGATAATATAATATCTTTTTCTGTCTTAACCTTTGTCGCGCATTTTCGTATAATTCATGTTGGTCTTTGTCCATAACAATCTATTCACAATGTTAAAAGGCAATTTGTATCTTCGTTATATGCACAAATTTACACTTTAATATTAAAACTTTGTAACTGTTTTTTTCTACCTTTAAACCACAAATTAATGCTAATGCGTTTTCTTACTCTTGCTTTTCTTTTTCTTAATCTATCTGTCATTTTTTCTCAGGAAGCGAAATTGCCTTATCCGATGATAGCGGTTGATTCTTTATACAGAGAAGATCAGTTCTATTTTTCTTTCTCTTATAATACGCTCTTGCAAACGCCTTCTGGAGTCAATACAAATAAATTTTCACCAGGTTTCAAACTTGGTTTCCTCCGGGATATGCCTATTAATAAGCGAAGAAACAAAGCGATTGCACCAGGACTTGGACTGTCTTATGCTAATTATTTCCAGAACTTATTTATTTATAAAGAAGAAGGATTGCCAGTTTACAGCACGAACAGTATTGACAATAGTTACAAGAAAAATAAGTTTGAGCAAGTTTTTATTGATGTTCCCATAGAGTTCAGATGGAGAACTTCCGTGCCCGAATCGCATAAGTTTTGGAGAATATATACGGGTTTACAACTGAGTTATTTGGTTTATTCTAAGTCAATTTATACCGATCCAATATCTTCTATCACGGTTTCGAATAATAATGATTTTAATAAATTTCAAGCTGGCGTATATTTAGTTGCGGGGAACAATACTTGGAATTTCTACGCGTATTACGGTTTAGTCCCTATTTTTTCTTCTGATGCTCGCGTCAATAATGAACGTGTGAGCATGAATGCTCTTCATTTCGGAATGATGTTCTATATCTTATAGCCAAAATCGCAGTAGCGCCAACTGGGGAAAAATTCCTACGGCAAATCCTAACAAGAGTTCTTTAGTTGTATGAGCGTTCATTACAATCCTAGAAGAAGCTACCAATCCGTTGCAGATTATTAACAACGCCACACTATAAATTAAGTTTGTATTGTCGTGGATGCTGAGTGCAATTACAAATATCGTGAGTGAACTGATACCCAAAGTATGAATGCTGATTTTGGTTTTGAAGAATAAGAAAACAAACGCCAATAGCGCACTAAGAATACCACCCAAATAGAAAAAAAACAACTCTGGCAATACCGTTAGGGTGACGCTTTTTGAAAGTAATAATGCCATCAAAACGATTTGAACCAACATTGGAATTTTGCGCTGAGACGCTTCTGAGACCATGATAGAATCGACCTTTCCCATCGCTTTTAGAAAATACAAGATGGTAAATGGTATAAAGATCGTTACCAGAATAATCTGAGAAAGCAGCAAGAATTTCTGTAGTGTTTCCAAATAATTGTCCGCTTCATACAGATAGAATAAAGCTCCAAAAAGAGGAATAAAAATCGGGTGCAAGAGATAAGAAAAAGGGACTAATATCTTTTTCAAAGTTAAGAGTGTTTAAAACGAGTTACATCTTTTTTCGCAAACGAGCGACAGGAATATCCAGTTGTTCTCTGTATTTCGCAATCGTTCTTCTAGCAATCGGATAGCCTTTTTCTTTCAGAAGTTCCGCCAATTGATCATCCGGAAGCGGCTTGTGTTTGTCTTCTTCTTCTAAGATATTTTTCAATATTTTTTTGATTTCTAAGGTAGAAACATCTTCTCCTTGATCATTTTTCATGGCTTCGGAGAAAAATTCTTTAATCAACTTGGTGCCGTAAGGGGTTTCAACATATTTACTATTGGCAACGCGAGAAATCGTTGAGATATCCATGCCTACCATCTCTGAAATGTCTTTCAAAATCATCGGACGCAATTTAGTTTCGTCGCCATCTAAGAAAAATTCTTCCTGGTAATGCATGATGGCATTCATCGTCACCCAAAGCGTTTCTTGCCTTTGTTTAATGGCATCAATAAACCACTTGGCAGCATCTAATTTTTGTTTTATAAATTGAACTGCGTCTTTCTGGGCATGCGACTTATCTTTCGAAACTTTATAGGTCTGCAACATTTCTTGGTAATCTTTAGAAACGTGCAATGTGGGTGCATTTCTTCCATTTAATGTCAATTCTAATTCACCATCAACGATTCTAATTGCGAAGTCTGGAACTACATTTTCTGTGATTTTATTCGCTCCAGTAAATGACCCTCCTGGTTTCGGATTTAGCTTTTCGATTTCATGAACTGCTTTCTTTAACTGTTCATTAGAAACATTGAATTTGTGTTGCAGCTTTTCATAGTGTTTTTTACTAAAAGCATCAAATTGTGTTTCAATAATATCGGTGGCCAAAGCGACATATTCAGAAGGTGTTTTGTGTTTTAATTGCAATAACAGACATTCTTGTAAATCGCGCGCACCAACGCCTGAAGGTTCTAATTCATGAATAATATGCAAGATACGTTCAACCGTTTTTTCGTCGGTGTAAATTCCTTGCGTAAACGCCATGTCATCCACGATGTCGGCAATACTTCTTCGAATGTAACCCATATCGTCAATGCTGCCTACTAAAAATTCGGCAATTTCGCGTTCCTCATCATTCAAAATGAAAGTGTTCAACTGATTGATTAAATCTTGATGGAAACTCACCGGAGATGCCAAAGGAGATTCGCGATGTTCGTCATCATCACTGTAGTTATTCGCCTGTGTTTTGTATTCTGGCGTTTCGTCGTTACTTAAGTATTCATCGATATTGATGTCTTCTGCTTCAATGCTTTCATTG
>JBIKRP010000032.1:0-10976 GCA_044349145.1 Flavobacterium sp. | reverse complement strand
ATCGTATCAGTTTTGCATTGCAAACATCGCCGCAATTCTTTATAATGTAAGATACCAAAAGTTCTAGTTTCATAATATTATTGTAATAAAAAATAAATGGGGCCATAAAATTACAAAATTTTATCCATTGACATTTATAGAAGTTTACTTTTTTATTAACTTTTATCAATATCTTACAATAATATTCGATAACTTTTGCGTTTTGTTTAGCTATATCGCCATAAATGACTAGGAATTTCTATAATTACTTTCATTTGGTCTCTAAGGTCTTGTCGAAGTCTTTTTCTTACTAATGACTAGTCCTAAAAAATCGATACAGATTATTAAACAAATTTAAATAAATTAAACAGCATCAAAAACGTTTTTGATGCTGTTTTTAGTTTTATATGTTTTCATTATTAGTTTGTTTTGCTGATGCATTTGATTTGGTGTGAGCATATGATTTGATATATGAGGTCTTTTTCCATTATAAACATCTATAGTTTCTTTGATTATTTGTTTCATAATAGGCAAGTCTTTATTGTATTTATCAATATAAAATTCTTGCTTTAATATTCCATTTATTCTTTCTGCCACGGCATTTTCATATGGATCAGAGTTTTGTGTCATACTGGGTTTAATATTGTTTTTACTCAACAGTTTTTGATATTCATTAGCACAATATTGTAGTCCTCTGTCCGAATGATGGATTAATGGTATTTCCTTGTTTTTTCTCTGTTTTACGGCTAATTTTAAAGCCACTAAACTACTTTCTGTATTTAGGTTATCAGACACATTGTATCCAACAATTTTCTTAGAATAAGCATCGGTTATTAAACTCAAATAGCACGGTTTGTCTCTTTTTCCAATGTAAGTTATGTCCGATACCCAAACTTGTTCTGGCTTGTTTATTTGTAAATCCAATAGCTGATTTTTATACTTTCTAAAGCGATGATGCGAATTTGTTGTAATATGATAAGAACGTTTTGGAAGTATTAATAGATGATTGGCCCTAAGAATATCAATAAATTTATCTCTTCCTATTTTCAATGTTTTTAAATCTTTATTGAGTAAATAATACAGTTTTTTAGAGCCAATTCTAGGCATTTGTGCCCTGATTTCTAAAACCATATTCACAGCCAATTGTGCTTTATCTTGTTTGATAATGCGACGTTTTATTCTCCTGTAATAAACCTGTCTATCTATCCCGAACAAAGTATAGGCAAACATTACTGTTTGTTGTTCTTTTTGTTTAAAATGGTCGATTGTTCGGGTGATGAGTTTTTTCGTATGTCAATTTGATATTCTTTTTCTGCAATATCAATCATCATATCAAAAATGATAGCTTTCTTGTCGGCAACAAAAGCTTGTTGTTCTAAAAAAGATTTCTGTTTCTCTAATAACTTAACTTTGGCTTCAAGTTCCATTATTTTTTGTTCTGGTGATTTTGACATACTAAATGGCGTTTGGTTTTCCCAATCAAAATTACCAAATTTTCGTAACCATTCTACCACGGTCTTTCTACATTGAATACCATACTTCTTCGTAGCTTCTGTTGTTGATAGCTTGCCGCGTTCAATTTCTTGAACAATTTGTAATTTAAAAGACATCGTATAGTCTTTTTGGGTGCGCTTTGTATAGCGTCTTTCTTCTTGCTTGTCCATAAGGATACTTTTTGTGTATCGCTATTTCAGGACAAGACATAACTTCATAAAAAAAACATCCTACTATTGGGATGTTTTTTTATTTTAAATTGTAATTGAATTACAACTGCGCGTAGATATAATTCGAAATACTAGCCATTTGCATATCGCTCAAACGCGCTTTTCCCTGCATTTCTACTAAAATAGGTGCCCAGCTTTCTTTCGAATAGTCCTTCGGTTTAAACAGGTCATGGCATTTGGCACAATTGTTTTCATACAAATCTTTTCCTTCTGCGAGCGCTGGAGTCATTACCAATGGCTTCGCGTCTGCTGTTGGAGCAGCCGCGACTGTTTCCTGTTTTGCTTTCTCGTCGGGTGATTTCTTTGCTGTTGTTGAACTTACTGCTGCTGGTGTTCCGCATGATGCGAATAAAGCAAAGGCGGCAATTCCAAAAAGGTAAATAGATTTCATTGGTCAAGTATTTAGATTGTAAATATAAAAAAATCTCAATAGCATATAACATTGAGATTTATTTTATGAATATCAAAATGTTCTTCGATACTTATTTTACGTCCATTAATTCAACGTCGAAAACCAGCGTAGCATTGGGTGGAATCACACCGCCAGCGCCTCTAGATCCGTAACCTAAATGCGATGGAATTACAAATCGCGCCTTATCACCTACTTGCAATAACGCGATTCCTTCGTCCCAACCTTCAATCACGTTTCCTTGTCCCAATGGAAATTCAATTGGTTTTTTTCTAGTGTAAGAAGAATCGAAAACTTTTCCGTTTTCTAACGAACCTGAATAATGAACAGAAACCGTTTTGCCATTTTCTGCTTTCTTACCGTTTCCTTTTTGGATCACTTTATATCGCAAACCGCTTTCTGTTTTTTCGAAACCAGCGGCTAATTTCTCCATAGCGGCTTCAGCTTCTGCTCTTGCTGCAGCTTCTCTTTTCGCGCGTGAACCTTCGAAAGTTCTAAACGCTTCGATGGCATTCCATTTTTGAGCTTCCTCACCCACTCGGATGATTTCGACAGAATCTAAAGAATCACCTTGCGCAATCGCATCAACTACGTCTTGTCCTTCGACTACATTTCCGAAAACCGTGTGTTTGTCATCCAACCAAGGTGTTGCCACGTGCGTGATAAAGAACTGAGAACCGTTGCTTCCTGGTCCAGAGTTTGCCATCGACAAAACTCCTGGCGTATCGTGACGTAAATCTTGGTGGAACTCATCATCAAAATTATATCCTGGCCCACCCGTTCCGATACCTTGTGGACAGCCCCCTTGAATCATAAAATCTGGAATCACACGGTGAAATTTCAGTCCATCGTAATATTTGTTCCCTTGTGGCTTTACTTTATTTTCTAAATTTCCTTCTGCCAATCCGACAAAGTTTCCAACCGTTCCTGGTGTTAAATTGTGCGTTAGTTTTACTACGATCGCACCTTTTGCAGTGTTGAATTTAGCGTATATCCCGTTTTCCATTTTTGTGTTTTTAAATTGTGGTGCAAATTTAATATAATATTGTAGATATACTTCAAAATTGTACTTTTGGTTAACTATAATTTTAAAGTTTATCCGAAATTGAATCAGCAATCTGATTAAATAACTATGAAACTAAAAATAACTGTATTGCTCTTCTTTTTGTATATAGTTCCTTTTAAGGCGCAAAATACGAAACGTGTCTTATTTTTAGGCAACAGCTATACGCAAGCTAACAATCTGCCACAGATGACAGCAGACGTGGCCGCATCTACTGGAAAAAACTTGCTTTTTGATATGAATGCACCTGGCGGATATTATATAGGGCAGCATGTTACAAATGCTATTTCGCTGGCAAAGGTAGAAGTCGGAAACTGGGATCATGTTGTTTTACAAGACCAAAGCTTGGCACTTGCTTATCCGGGATATTTTATGAACGGCATCCACTCAAGTATTAAAATGGACAGTATCATAAAAGCGAACAATACTTGCGCGCAGACCATGTTCTACGGCACTTGGGGAAGAAAAAATGGCGACACCTATATCTGCTCTCCACCCTATTGCGAGGAACAGACCGTAATCACGAGAGATTTTTATCAAATGAACAGCGACATACAGACCAATTATAAAGTATTCGCTGATTCGTTGAAGTCATCGATGTCACCTGTGGGCACCGTGTGGGCAAACATCCGACAAAACCATCCTTCGATTGAATTATTTGATCCCGACGGAAGCCATCCCTCTGTTGCTGGTACTTATGCCGCAGCCTGTAGTTTCTATGCCGCCATTTTCCGAAGTGACCCAACACAAATTACATTCAATGGTGGACTTCCCGATAGCGATGCAGGCCTAATCAGACAGGCGGCAAAAGAAATGGTTTTTGATCATCTTCTGAATTGGAATATTGGACTTTATGACGATCTGCTCGATGACAGTTGTCAGACGATGGGAATTGATGATCGTGCCAAAGTCGACTGGAACATCTCACCAAATCCAGTGAAAGACATTTTGACCATTCATTTTTCGCCAGAACAAGGAAATGATGTAATCGCTATTTACAACATCTTGGGCGAATTGATTAAAAAAATAGACACTACACCAACCACAACCATTATTAGTTTGAGTGAATTTCCAAGTGGCGTGTATATCCTTAAATCGATGACAACGAATGCGACCTTCAAGATATTGAAGCAGTAGTTGCTACGTGCGGTCAAACCCTAGCCCCGATAGCAGTGGAAATCCTTTTGTGCCAGAAAAGCCCTTCGACTGCGCTCAGGGTGACAAGCACAAAAGATTGTAACGTATAGCGGGAATTGCTCCTAAAAAAACTTCGTACATTTGTCGACCAAAACATCAATACAATGCGCATCGATATTATTACCGTTTTACCAGAATTACTGCGGAGTCCGTTTGAAGCTTCGATTATGAAACGCGCGATTGACAAAGGTTTGGTGGAAGTGCACATTCACAACTTGCGCGATTATACGACCAATAAACAAAAAAGCGTCGATGATTATCCGTTCGGCGGCGGTGCTGGCATGGTGATGATGGTGCAGCCGATAGATGCTTGCATTACCCATTTGAAAAGCGAACGCGAGTACGACGAAATTATCTATATGACACCGGATGGCGCAACTTTAGATCAGAAAATGGCGAATACCATGTCGATGTTGGGCAATATTATCATTTTGTGTGGACATTATAAAGGTGTTGATCAACGCGTTCGGGATCATTTTATCACGAAAGAAATATCGATTGGCGACTATGTTTTGAGTGGCGGTGAATTGGGTGCTTTGGTGCTGTCGGATGCTTTGATTAGATTGATTCCCGGTGTTTTGAGCGATGAGACTTCGGCGTTGACGGATAGTTTTCAAGATGGATTGCTTTCAGGTCCAATATATACACGTCCAGCAGATTATAAAGGATGGAAAGTTCCTGATGTTTTGACCAGCGGCCATTTTGCGAAGATTGACAAATGGCGGGAGGATAAGGCTTATGAGCATACGAAAAATCGCAGACCAGATTTATTAGAATAATTGACAATTGATAATTGATAATTGATAATTAGGATTACTTGTTGATAATGAGATTGTTGAAACTTTAAATTGTTTGTTATTTTTTTTTAATTATCCATTGTTAATTATCAATTATTAATTACATTTGCGCCCACTTAGACCAACCTCTGGCGAAACTCGTGCATGTTGCTCTGATTTAAAACCATTATTAAAACAATTATCATGGCAGATTTAATGAAATTCGTTCAAGACGAATTAGTAGCAAGAAAAGACTTCCCTGAATTCGGAGCTGGTGACACGATCACAGTGTATTACGAAATTAAAGAGGGTGAAAAAACAAGAACTCAGTTTTTTAAAGGAGTAGTTATTCAAAGAAGAGGTTCTGGTAATACAGAAACTTTCACGATTCGTAAAATGTCAGGAGCTATTGGAGTTGAGCGTATCTTCCCAGTAAATTTACCTGCGTTGCAAAAAATCGAAATCAACAAAAAAGGTCACGTTCGTAGAGCTCGTATTTTCTACTTTAGAGAACTTACTGGTAAAAAAGCGAAAATTAGAGATAAAAGAAGATAATTACTTCTTGAAGTTTGTAGAAAGTCCCAATGTTATGTTGGGACTTTTTTTTTGACAATTAAATGAGTTTGGTTTTGACATTTTCTCAAAATACGGTCCTTTGATTATCATATTCATAATTCAATCGATTACGCTGTGGATGTAAATCACTATGAACTTGATTTTATTATATTTGCTTCCACAAAATTTACGAATACTAAAATGCAATCTTATGGCAAAAATTAAAGTAGCCAATCCAGTAGTTGAATTGGATGGTGATGAAATGACTCGAATTATTTGGACCTTTATCAAAGAAAAATTAATCCTTCCCTATTTAGATCTTGACATCAAATACTACGATTTAGGAATCGAAAGTCGAGAAGCCACCAAAGATCAAATCACTATTGATTCGGCTGAAGCCATAAAGAAATATAACGTTGGAATTAAATGCGCTACCATTACGCCAGACGAAGAGCGTGTCAAAGAATTCAATCTTTCTAAAATGTGGAAATCACCGAACGGAACCATAAGAAACATTGTGGGCGGAACCGTTTTCCGTGAACCCATCATCATGAGCAATGTACCCCGTTATGTGCAAGGCTGGACCAAACCGATTGTCATCGGACGTCACGCTTTTGGGGATCAATACAAAGCAACCGATACCGTAATTAAAGGAAAAGGGAAACTGACCATGAGCTTTACGAATGAAGCGGGAGAAACGCAAACTTGGGAAGTATACGATTTTGAAGGCGATGGGGTTGCGATGTCGATGTATAATACCGATGAAAGTATTTATGGGTTTGCACACTCTTCATTTCAAATGGCATTAACCAAAAAATGGCCTTTGTATTTATCTACAAAAAATACAATTCTAAAAGCTTACGACGGAAGATTTAAAGATATTTTTGAAGAAGTTTTTCAAAAACATTACAAAGCAGATTTCGACGCCAACGGAATGGTTTACGAGCACAGACTTATCGACGATATGGTGGCATCCTGCATGAAATGGAACGGTGGATTTGTTTGGGCATGTAAGAACTATGATGGAGATGTACAATCTGATACGGTTGCGCAAGGATTTGGCTCGTTAGGTTTAATGACTTCTGTACTGGTAACGCCAGACGGAAAAACCGTTGAAGCCGAAGCAGCACACGGAACAGTAACACGTCATTATCGCGAACATCAAAAAGGTCGTGCTACTTCTACCAATCCGATCGCATCAATTTTTGCATGGACAAGAGGATTAGAACACCGCGGCAAACTTGATGAAAATCAAGATTTAATAGATTTTTGCCATGCGTTGGAAAAGGTTTGTATTGACACCGTAGAAAGCGGTAAAATGACCAAAGATTTAGCGATGCTCGTAAAACCAGAAGGACTAACAAGTGCAGATTATTTGACTACGGAAGGTTTCTTGGAAGCCATTAAAAAAAATTTAGATGCGAAATTAGGGTAAGTCCTAAACATTTATATAGATAAAAGAGGTTGTGCAAACAACCTCTTTTTTTTATTTCTTTTTTGATGAGGGACAAAATACATAACCCAATCCAACTTCCGAAAAATCAGCTTGACCCAGATTGGCATTGATAAAAGCACCGATAAACAAATTGTGTGTCGGCGATTTGTTATTGTCGAAGGCATAATACTTCAACCCCAAACGAGAAGAAATCAAATGCTTTACATTATAGTACCAATTGAGCTCTCCCAATTGATAGGAGCCATCGTAAATAATTTCCCCTTGATTCAATTTCCAATCAACTTTGTAAAATGGTTTATAGAAATTGAGTCCAATTTGCATCTCAAGACCAACGTGACTTAACAGCACCTCGCCATCGGCAAATACCCCAAAACTGGATGCTTTTAGAATTGGATTTTTCTTTAGGTCGGGATACATGTCATTGATTAACTCTCCTTCCTTTTGAATGTGATTGTAGTAGCTTTCGTAAAAACGATAGTACATTCCTAAACCGTATTTAAAGGTCTTGTTTTTAATTCTACCTAAAGAAGCACTAACCGTATACACCTCGCGTTTGTGATCATCATACTTGGTCAGCACATTTTGTCCCAATCCAAATCGGTAACAATAGTAGGTTTGTAAACTTGAATTTTCATTAACTTTTGGCCCTTCAAGATTCAAATTAGCAACTTCATTTTTATTAAAGTTGAACTCTGTGTTAAGTCCAAGTAAAAATGTATTCAAACCATAGTTTGGCAATCGCACATGTCCGTTTGAATTATGGTAATAACCCAACACAATTTGACTTTTTCCGTTTTTGAACCGCAAAAAATCATAGCGTAGGTTAGAACGAAATGCCCAGGTAATATGCGTCGAAATGGCTTGATTCGTCACATTCGATTCGAGATCGTAAATCACATCGAAATAGGATGCACCAATACCAATATTCGCATCAAATCGGTTGCTCCATTTTCTAAAAACAGGAAAATCTATGAATGGTATGACTGAAACTGCGCTGCCGATTTTTTCTTTATTTCCAAAATCACTATAGGAAACTGAAATCCCCGTTCGTGGAAAATTGAGTTGCCGCGCCCACTCCAAATCATTGCGATTATTGGTCCTCCCAAAAGCAACTTCTATTCCTTGAAAAGGCTTGGTTTCGGGGAAATAAGTGTTCGCAGGGGAAGTCCGACCTAGATCGTATTGAAAAGAGACAAAAGAAAAATTGGAAACAGTAGTAGCGGATTCCTGGGCCAAGCAGAATACGGTTGAAAATAATAAAACGAAAAGAAAACCGGTCACTTTATTCATGCAAAAACAAATCAAAAAACGTCAATCAAAAATTGACTTGGTACGTTGTAAATATATGCAAATCAAAACAATTAAAATCAGTAACAAAAATTGAGAAAGGAGTTTAAAAAACCTAAAGTAAGGCGTCAAGATTTTTCATAACTTATATTTAACAATATACCATGTAACAAATACTACTTTTGCATCTCTTACGGCACGAATACAAACCTTTATCTATTTTATGATTACAAAAGCCATTTCGTATTTTACCATTCTTTCTTTGTTATTTATTAACGCTGTTGTCGCTCAAGTCAAAGGCAACGAACCTTCTAAACAAAAATTTACTTTAAGCGGAACCATCACTGATACTAAAAGCAATGAAACTGTAATCGGCGTTAATGTGTACATCGCTGAATTAAAAACAGGAACAACGACCAACGAATACGGTTTCTACTCGATTACCATTCCAAACGGAACATATTCAGTTCAGTTCAGCGCAATCGGATTTGAAACCACTGAAGTGCAAATTGTGCTCGACAAAAACATCAAAAACAATTTCAAACTCACGGCTTCAGAAGAACAATTAAAAGAGGTGGTCATCACCGATAATCGAAAAGCAACGAATATCCGAAAAGCAGAAATGAGTGTCAACAAACTGTCGGCAGCGACGATAAAAAAAATGCCTGTTGTTTTGGGTGAAGTGGATATTCTAAAATCGATTTTGCTTCTGCCTGGAGTCACCAATGCTGGCGAAGGCGCGTCTGGGTTTAATGTCCGTGGTGGCGGTGCAGATCAAAACTTAATCCTACTCGACGAAGCCAATATATTCAACTCTTCTCATGTTTTTGGTTTCTTTTCGGTTTTCAATCCCGACGCAGTAAAAGATTTGAAACTATACAAAGGAGGCATTCCCGCCCGATACGGTGGTCGAGCATCTTCGGTCTTAGACATTTATCAAAAAGACGGAAACAGCAATAATTTTCATGCGAGCGGCGGCATTGGACTCATCACGAGTCGATTGCTATTAGAAGGTCCAATCGTCAAAGACAAAGGTTCTTTCCTCGTCGGTGGACGCGGTTCTTATGCGCATTTATTTTTAAAACTAAATGAAGACCAAAAAGACAATACGGCTTACTTCTATGATTTGAATACCAAACTAAGCTACAAACTCAATCCAAATAACAATTTGTATTTGTCGGGTTATTTTGGACGCGATGTGTTTAGCATTCAAAAGAGCTTTACCAATACTTATGGCAATTCGACTTTGAATTTGAGATGGAATCATTTGTTTTCTGATAAATTATTCTCAAATCTTTCGTTGATTTATAGCGATTACTACTACGGTTTAGCGCTTGATTTTATCGGTTTCACTTGGGATTCTGGAATCAAAAACTACAACATAAAGTACGATTTCAAGAATTATATCAGCGATAATTTTAAACTGAATTATGGTGTCAATGCCATCTACTACGATTTCAATCCAGGAACGATTCGCCCATTTGGTGCTGATTCAGGAATCAATTACAAACAACTAGAAAAGAAAAAAGCATTAGAACCTGCCTTTTATATTGATGCGGAACAAAACTTATCCAAGAAAATTTCTGTTTCTTACGGGATGCGATACAGTTTGTTTTACCGCATGGGACAATCGACGATCAACAATTATGAAAACAATCAAGCGGTAGTATTCAATCAAGAACAACAAATTTACGAGTCAGCAACACCAATCAGTACTAGTTATTATGGAAAAAACAAAACCATAGCCGACTTTTCAAACTTTGAACCACGAGTCTCGATTGCTTATCAACTCAACGACAATCAATCGGTGAAAGCGAGTTACAATCGAATGGTGCAGTATCTTCAGTTAATTTCAAATACCTCATCACCGACTCCACTAGATGTTTGGACACCAAGCGACTCGTTTATCAAACCTCAAATCGCCGATCAGGTAGCTCTTGGATATTTCAGAAATTTCAAAGACGATGAGTATTCCATTGAAGTAGAATCGTTTTATAAAACCATCAAAAACCGGCTTGATTATATTGATGGAGCCAACCTGATTGCCAACGAAGCGATCGAACAAGTCATCCTCAACGGAAGAATGCGTTCCTATGGATTGGAAGTGATGTTTCGAAAAAACGAAGGGAAATTGACGGGTTGGATTTCATATACACTATCCAAATCCCAGCAACAAACACCCGGCAGAAATGCGGCAGAAACCGGAATCAATAACGGAGAATGGTACAATTCGCTCTACGATAAGACCCATAATCTCGCGGTAACAAGTGCGTACACCTTAACTAAAAAATGGAGCTTTGGCGCTAATTTCGCCCTGCAAACTGGACAACCGGTTACTTATCCAAATGGTCAATACCAATATCAAGACATCACTGTTCCGAGTTACGGATTGCGAAACGAAAACCGACTGCCGACGTATCATCACTTAGATATTTCCGCCACGTTAACGCCAAGAAAAAACGCGAATAGAAACTGGAAAGGCGAATGGGTTTTTAGTATTTATAACGTCTATAACCGAAGAAATGCAGCA
>JBIKRP010000325.1:0-3223 GCA_044349145.1 Flavobacterium sp. | reverse complement strand
CATAAAATAGACTCGACGGGTGTTTTAGAATTGACTACCAAATTTCAAAAATCGAATAGCAAATACGGGTCTAATTCATCTCAAACTTCAATCGATGAAAATGAAGTATTACTCAATGAAGCGTCATCGGAAACTTTTGATGATAATGATCGTACCAATTTTAGCAATAACATCAATTTTAATAAAGCATTCAAAAGAAAAGGGCGCAACATCAATATCTCTTTATCCAATGATAATTCTAATGAAAAAGTCCATTCTTTAAATCAATCTACTACTGTTTTTTATCAAAGCGGGGCACCATCAGATATTCGAAATCAAGAGATAAACAACAGAAATATCAAAGATGTTTACGATGGCGAAATTCAATTTATGGAACCCATAATCGATTCATTACAAGTGACCGTTAGCGTCTATTTGAAGAGAGAAAATAGTATAGAAGATCGCAAATCGTTTGATTTTGATGAAATAACGCAGACGTATTCTAGTTTCAATCCGGAGCTGTCAAATTTTACAAAATCGACCATCAAAATGATTTGTCCAAAATCTGGTTTTTCTCTTGAGAAGAAAAAGTATTCCTTATCGATGATCGGGGGAACCAACATTGTTCAATTTGAGAACTTTTCAAACTATCTTGGTGACGAATTTCAACTGAATAAAGAGTACTTTTTCCCATTTGCACAAGCTAATTTCAGTTATGAATTGGCGAAGTCAAAGAATCTATGGCTGAATTACGATTATCAAGTCAACATGCCGAGAGCCAATCAATTGCTTCCTGTTGAAAATATCGCGAATCCGCTGAATACTTTTGTCGGAAATCCGAATATTGACTTAATTAAAAACCACTCGATTTATTTCAACTTCAATAATTTTGATTACGCCACAAGAACAGGTTACACGATTTACGGCGGTGGCGATTTCTATGATAGTCAAGTAGTTTCTTCTACAACTTTCGATGATAATGGTAAACGAACAACTACGTACGAAAATGTTTCTGGAACGATAGAATCATGGTTTGGTGGACATTGGAATAAGTCTTACAAAAGGGAAGCACATACATATAAAGTAAATTTTGGTATACAAAATAACTATACAAAATCGAAAGGATTTACCAACGGCGAACTATTTGAAGCAGACGCTTTCCAATTTACGCCCAGAGTCGGTTTTACTTATGAATATGGGGAATTACTTACGATTAATCCGTCGTACAATGTATCTTTTAATAATACTAAATACACGAACTATATCATAGACGCAACCTCGAATGTGTTGCATCGCTTCAATTTGCAAACGACTACGTATTGGCCGAAGAAATGGGTATTCGGAAATGATTTTGGTTATACTTACAATTCCAATATCGCCGACGGATTTAAGAAAGATTTCTATTTATGGAATACCAGTTTAGCATATAGTTTCTTCAATAAAAAGTTTACTGCCAAAGTGAAGGTTTATGATATTTTAAATCAAAATCAAAGCAATTCTAGGACCATAACGCCAACTACAATTCGTGATGAGGAGAACATTGTTTTGCAACGCTATGTGATGTTTTCTTTGACTTATAAAATTGAAAAATTCGCTGGAAAAGAAAAGCCGTCACGTGGCGGACGATTTATGATGCATTAAAATATTAATTAGTTTTCTTCGAAGTAATTATATCTGCTGCTAATCAATTAATTTTGTTTCTAAATTTTAAGGTATGAAATACACTTTACTTTTTCTGATGTTCTGTTTCTCAGGACTTTTTGCTCAAGTCACGCTAAAGATCACGTCGCTTCCATCGAATACGCCTGAAAATGCGACGATATATTTGGCAGGTTCGGTTAATACGTGGAACGCTGGAGATCCAAATTATACGTTACAATCGGATGGATTGGGTAATTGGCAAATCGTGATTCCACAAGGAACCGGAACCGTTGAGTATAAATTTACCCGCGGTAGTTGGGCCACGGTCGAGGGAAATGCAAATGGAAGTTTCTTGCCCAATAGAAGCTTTACGCATACAAACCAACCTCAAACCATTAACCTGACCGTTCAATCATGGGAAGATTTAGGCACTGGCGCTTCGAGTACCGCTGCAGCAAACGTACAAATCTTAAGTAACTCTTTCGGGATTCCACAATTGAACACGACGAGAAGAATTTGGTTGTATTTGCCTCCTGATTATGCGACATCTACTAAGAATTATCCCGTATTATATATGCAGGACGGGCAAAATTTATTTGACAATTTAACTTCTTTTTCTGGTGAATGGCAAGTTGATGAAACCTTGAATACGTTGTTTAATCAAGGCGATTACGGTGCAATTGTCGTCGGCATTGATAATGGTGGAGGCGAGCGGCTTAACGAATATTCGCCTTGGATAAATCCGCAATACGGTGGAGGCGACGGAGATGATTACGCCGCTTTTATGGCAAATACACTAAAACCTTACATCGATGCGAATTACAGAACACGTCCAGAACCCGCAATGAACGCTTTAATTGGAAGTTCAATGGGCGCATTAATTGCAACCTATGGCGCTTGTGAATTTCCGAATGCTTTTCGCAAAGTCGGTAATTTGAGTCCTGCCTATTGGTTTGCTTTGAATAATTTGAATACTTATATCAATACTTCTGTAAGTGGATTGCAAGATCACAGAATGTACTTTGTGGCAGGAACGAATGAGTCTGCTACGATGGTATCTAATACCAATGCGGTTAGAAATAATTTGTTAGCAAAGGGATTAACTTCAGCCAATGCATTGACCAAGTTTGATTCATACGGAACGCATACAGAAAGTTATTGGAGAGGTGAATTTGGCGCATTATACCAATGGTTGTTTCAAAATGAAAATTTAGCAATTGCGACTTCAAGTTATGAATCACCCAAAATTATTCAAACGCTGTCTGGAAAAATAGTTGTGGAAGGAATTCCGTCAGCGACCGATTTTGTACTATACGATTTATGGGGAAAACAAATAAAAACGATTACGCTATCTAATGGAACTTATCAATTTTTAGAGGAGCTTTCGGGTGGAATTTATATTCTTAAAAGTATAAATAACGAAATCGAAGCAATCAAGTTGGTTCGAAATTAAAAAAAGCTACAAGAATTGTAGCTTTTTTTATATTTAAATCTCTGAAAGTCTCAAATCTACTTTGTCTTAAATCCTTTGAGACTTCACGTCTTTGCGAGCATCTTATCACTACCAGTCACCACCGCTTCCACCACCGCTAAAGCCACCGCC
>JBIKRP010000324.1:0-3224 GCA_044349145.1 Flavobacterium sp. | reverse complement strand
AACCAATCATTTGGCTTCGGCGCTTTTGTTTACTGGTCCACGTGGTGTTGGAAAAACGACGTGCGCGCGAATTTTGGCGCGGAAAATCAATCAACCCGGTTATGATGATCCGAATGAGGATTTTGCATTTAATGTGTTTGAACTCGACGCTGCTTCCAACAACTCCGTAGACGACATTCGAAACTTGATTGATCAAGTTCGGATTCCACCGCAAACCGGACAATACAAAGTGTACATTATTGACGAGGTGCATATGTTGTCCTCTGCGGCGTTCAATGCGTTTTTAAAAACATTAGAAGAACCGCCGAAGCACGCTATTTTCATCTTAGCAACTACAGAAAAACACAAAATTATTCCAACGATTTTATCGCGTTGTCAAATCTTCGATTTCAAGAGAATTACCGTCAAAGATGCCAAAGAACATTTGGCGGAAGTGGCGCAAAATCAAGGAGTTTCCTTTGAAGATGATGCCTTACATATTATAGCGCAAAAAGCCGACGGTGCCATGCGTGATGCACTATCTATATTTGATCGCGTGGTTTCTTATTGCGGGAACAACTTGACCAGACAAGCCGTGACCGAAAATCTGAACGTTTTAGATTATGAAACTTACATCAACGTCACCGATTTGATTCTAGAGAACAGGATTCCAGATTTATTGATGGCCTACAATGATATTCTTGCTAAAGGTTTTGATGGACATCATTTTGTTGCTGGTTTGGCTTCGCATTTTAGAGATTTGTTGGTGAGTAAAACGCCGGCAACCCTATCGTTGTTAGAAATGGGTGAACAGGCACAACAGTTATATGCAAAACAATCTCAAAAAGCCCCGCAAGATTTCTTGTTGAAAGGAATTGATTTGGCTAATGATTGTGATTTAAAATTTAAAACTTCTCAAAACCAACGCTTGTTGGTTGAACTATGTTTGATGCAATTGGCCTCCATCACTTTTGATGGAGAAAAAAAAAAGTTGACGGATTCATAATCCCACCCAAATTTTTCTATGGGCGCGTTTTAGAATTGGCAGTTGAGTCTCCAGAAATTATTGAAATTGTCGCAGAAATCCTCCCAGAAATGGATGATTCTGTTGCAGTAGAGATTCCAAAAGATGCCGCTATTGTCGCACCGAGCACCATCGAGGTATCAGCATTTAAGGAAAGTAATTTCGACGAAAGGAAAGTTTCTGCGTTTTCTCTAGCTAGTATTCGCGCCAAAAAAGAATTACTAGAATCTAATAAAGCCAATATAAAAGAAGTTGTTCAACTGCCAACGGAATCGTTTAATGAAACTGATATGCTTTTGCATTGGACAAAATATGCGGAGAAATTAGGTGAAAAAGGTTCTAGAATTATGGAATCTTTGTTATTGATGAACGACCCAACTTTAGAAGGAACAAATATTACCATCGAGCTTCCCAACACGGGTGCAAAAATCGATTTTGAATCTGAAAAAACTGCGCTGTTAGGCTATTTGAAAGGGCATTTACACAATCATGACATTACGATTGAGGTTGTTGTGAATGAAAGTGTAGAGAACAAGTTTGCATTCACGGCCCAAGATAAGTTCAATCGTTTGAACGAATTGAATCCACATTTAGAGCAATTGCGAAGAACTTTCGATTTAGATTTGTAAACTATAAATTACGACAACCCAGTCTTTTTTTTGGACTAGATGCTATCGTAATACATCGCTTTGATAATTCCGTCAGATAATCCAATCTTTGGCACATAGATGTGTTTGGCGCCGGACCACTTCATAGACAATAGATAAATTTTGGTAGCTAACACGATGACGTCGGCACGATCTGGATTTAAATCCAATTCTGAAACGCGTTGTTCGTATGTCAATGAATTTAGGTAATTGAAACGTTTGTTTACATAAGAATACGACAGCGGTTTGTCTTGTTGCTTGCCCGACATTTTGAACAATTTATTGATATTTCCACCAGATCCAATTAATGTCACAGATTCAAAATCGATGGTGTGATATTTTATCCAACTTTCTATTTCGTGCCAAACGACCTCATTAACCATTTCGTTTAAGAGTCGAACCGTTCCTATTTTGAAGGATTTTGAAGCAATCACAGTGTTATTCGAAAACAAGGAAAATTCTGTACTTCCGCCGCCTACATCTACATACAAATACGTATTTTCTTTTGCTAAAAAGTGACCCAAATCAGCCGAAACAATCATTGCCGCTTCAGTTTTACCGTCGATTAATTCAATTTCAACATCAGCCCTTTCTTTAATAATCTTAATAACTTCAGCACTATTGGTTGCTTCTCGCATGGCAGAAGTGGCTAGTGCTTTATATTTTTCAACGTTATGCACTTTCATTAGAAGTTTAAACGCATTCATCGCATCTACCATTCTCTCAATATTTTCGTCGGAGATGTCACCTACTGTAAAAGAATCTTGTCCCAATCGAATGGGCAGACGAACTAATGCACTTTTGGTAAAGTGAGTTGGCTTGCCCTTTTCTTCAATAATATTAGAAACAAGCAAACGCATGGCATTAGACCCAATATCAATTGCAGCGTATTTTTTTATGGTAATCATTTATTTGTATTGCATTACGAATTTGGATTTACGATTACGGGTTCTTCTGAGGAAATCGAATAACGATTTTTATAATAGTTATACGTTTCTAATTGCGCTCTAAATACAGGATCGTTGCCGCGAACACGGTATTTATTATCTAACTTATCCGAATGATATCGAGCTTTCACATTTCCTTTCCAGCCCGTATTGAACGCGTCGATCAGTTCTTTTTTAATATTGGTGTCATAGATAGGACAAGTCACTTCTACACGAGCATCAATATTTCTGGTCATAAAGTCGGCAGAAGAAATAAATACATCTGGATCACCATTATTAGCGAAGATAAAAACACGTGCATGCTCAAGATAATTGTCGACGATACTAATGGCTTCGATGTTTTCGCTCATTCCTTTTACGCCGGGAATCAAGGAACAAATACCTCTCACCAACAATTGAATCTTCACTCCCGCTCTACTTGCTTCATATAGTTTATCAATCATATCAAAATCGGACAAACTATTCATTTTCAGTTTGATGTACGCTTCGTTGCCTATTATAGCGTTGTTAATTTCGCGATCTATTAATCGATAAAAACGCGAACGCGTGTAATGAGGAGAAACGATTAGATGTTTATATCGATAGACTCTAAAATTAACATCGAAGAAATCAAAAACTTTATTGACG
>JBIKRP010000323.1:0-3230 GCA_044349145.1 Flavobacterium sp. | reverse complement strand
TGAAGGATAGTACTTTTGGGGTGTCATCAGCATTCGTTGTTACCGTAACTGTTTTTGAAAAAGCCCCTTTTGCCGCAGCATTATAAGTTGCCTTTACCCTTGCAGTTTCTCCTGGTTGCACTGGTGTTTTTGTGTAATCAGTAGCAGTACATCCGCAGGAAGCTTTTACGTTGGTGATAACGACAGCCGTTTTTCCAGTATTCTTAAATTCAAAATCGACTTCTTTGGGTTTGTTTTGCGGAATCTCTCCCAAATCGATGGATTCACTCTTCCAGGTAATTCCGTTAGCTTCTTTAATCTTTTCGATGCTTTTGCTCTTCGTTGGCAAAACCGTAAAAGACATTAATCCTAAAACACAAGCGACGATTGACATTTTAATTGCTTTCATAATAATAATTTTTAATGATTAGTAAAGGTTGATTTATTTGAACACTCCAAAAGTAGATCGAATCCACTGTGCGCCTTGTTAACTGCTCTCTAATGATTGTTAATGAGTTGTTAATGGCAAAATGACACCGTATTTTTGAGTAATATTACACTTTGAACAAATGATCAAAGACCTAATTTCTATTATTGGAATTTAGAATTTTCTCTATGATAAAGAAAAACAAACTAAATAGCATTATTGTTCTCGGACTAGTAGCAATCATCGGAATACTAGTCGCACAACTGCTATGGACCAAACAAGCGTATTCTATCGAAGAGAAAAAGTTCAGACAAAAAGTACATATTGCGTTGTTAGAAGTTGCTAAGAAACTTTATGAAGGAACCAATCACGAACTGCCCGCTGAAAATCCGGTTCAAAAAATATCTAATGATTACTACATTGTCAATATCGACAATGATTTTGAACCGAAAATCTTAGAGTTCTATTTGAAGTCAGAATTCGAAAAAGTAAATATCAATACCGATTACGAATATGCCATG
Organism: Flavobacterium sp.; assembly: GCA_044349145.1. Lineage (GTDB taxonomy): Bacteria > Bacteroidota > Bacteroidia > Flavobacteriales > Flavobacteriaceae > Flavobacterium. The sequence continues at coordinate 2,303 of JBIKRP010000323.1, read as the reverse complement.
TACAATTGCGAAAGCGACGAAATGGTGTATGGCAATTATGTTTCGATGTCTGAAGTTAATAAACAAAAACCATCTGTCTATTTTCCCAAGCACAAAAATCTGGTGTACTATTTTGCCATTCGATTTCCCAATGAAACCAGTTTCTTGTTTAGCTCATTAAAGTTTTGGTTTGTTCTTTCTTTCGCATTAATAGTGATTCTTTTGGTGTACGTGTATTCCATCGTAACCATTTTGCAACAAAAAAAATACTCAGAATTACAACGCGATTTTATCAACAATATGACGCATGAGTTTAAGACACCTTTATCGTCTATATTGATCGCATCTAATTATTTGAAACAACAACCGACAATCCAAAGCGATGAAAAATTGGAGAAATACACGAATATCATCATCGCACAAAGCAAAAAACTCAATACGCATATCGAGACTATTTTGAATAGTGCCAAATCAGACAATTCGCCGCTCCAAATTGATAAAAAGGAGATTGACATGCTCCCAATTCTCACCGATGTCATCGAGAATATTCAATTGAAATACCCAGAAAGCAACGTACAGATTGTAACATCTGAAAAGAAAATTATATTTGAAGCGGACACTTTTCATTTCAACAATATTGTCTACAACCTGCTGGACAATGCCATCAAATACAGCGAACAGCAACCCGAAATTTCGATTCATATCCAAAAAGAAAAGTCCCAAATTCAACTCCATTTTACAGACAATGGCATCGGAATTTCAAGCAAAAACTTGCCTTATATTTTTGATAAGTTCTATCGAATTCCAAGTACAAAAAGCAATGAAGTCAATGGCTTTGGACTCGGATTGTATTACGTTAAGAAAATTTGCACCTTACATGACTGGAAAATTTCGGCTAAAAACAATTCCGATAGCGGCATCACCATTTCCATCTTAATCCCAACAATATAATGTCGAACTACAAAATTTTATACGCAGAAGATGACGAAACTTTGGGTTTTCTGACCAAAGACAATTTAGAACAGTATCATTACGAAGTGATGCACTGCAATAATGGGCAGATTTGCTTGGATGAATTTAAAAGAAACGCCTACGATATTTGTATCCTTGATATCATGTTGCCTAAAATGGATGGTTTTGAATTGGCAATAGAAATTCGCAAACGTAATGCCGATATTCCAATCATTTTTCTATCTGCCAAAACGTTGAAAGAAGACCGAATCAAAGGATTGCGGTTGGGTGCCGATGACTATTTGGTGAAGCCATTTAGCATTGAGGAATTGCTGTTAAAAATTGAAATTTTTCTCAAACGATCGCAGAAAAATAAAGCATTAGAAAAACAAACCATGCTGGTGGGAAAATATACATTCGATCCTACCAATTACTTGTTGATTCACAATCATGAGAAAATTAGCTTAACGCAAAGAGAATCAGAACTGCTGAAGTTCTTTATCGATCACCAAAACCACGTGCTGAAAAGAGAAGTGATTTTGAAATCACTTTGGGGCGATGACGATTATTTTATGGGACGCAGTTTGGACGTATTCATCTCAAGATTACGTAAAATTTTATCGTCGGAAGAAGGAATCGCAATTGAAAACTTGCATGGCATTGGGTTTAAGTTTGTAGTAAGTTCTTAACGGCTCAATTGACTCAAACCAATAAAAGCAATTGGGTTACATTAATAAAAAAAAGCGCCAATCGATATCATGATTTACGCTTTTTATTTTGATTATAAGATCACAAGACTATAAGATTTTAAGACTATAAATCTATAAGTTTATAATAAAGGCAATTTAGTTAGAAATATACTTTCACCTGAAAAAACCATCTCACAATCCTAAAATCTTAAAATCCTAAAATCTTACAGTCTTACAGTCTTAAAATCTTATAGTCTTCCAGTCTCACAATCCAAAAAAGTCTACAACGGAATATTTCCATGTTTTCTATCCGGGCGAATACTGACTTTATGCTCCAGCATGCTGAACGCCTTGATTAATTTTTTGCGCGTGTCCTGCGGCAAAATCACTTCATCGACAAAACCTCGTTGCGCCGCAGTATATGGATTGGCAAACAAATCGGCATATTCCGCTTCTTTCTCTAACAATTTCGCCTCTGGATTGGCCGCTTCGCTAATTTCTTTCTTGAAGATAATTTCACTCGCGCCCTTGGCTCCCATTACCGCAATTTCTGCTGATGGCCACGCAAAATTCATGTCGGCTCCGATGTGTTTGGAATTCATTACATCATACGCGCCACCATAAGCTTTTCTAGTAATTACGGTCACTCTCGGCACCGTAGCTTCGCTCAACGCATACAATAAC
>JBIKRP010000322.1:0-3236 GCA_044349145.1 Flavobacterium sp. | reverse complement strand
CCACAATTTTACTAGAACTTCCTGAGTGGCATCTTCCGCTTCCTCGGTACTGACAAGCAATCGTTTGGCCAAGCGAAAGACTTTGTCTTTGAATGGAGCGATGACTTGCAAGAACTCAATTTGATTCATAATATCTTATTCGTTGGAAAGCGTTAGAGTCAAGACGAACCTCACTATTTTTTGTTACAAAGAAGCGAAAATAATTTCAATTTACTTAAATTTACTACCGCTATGAATACTACTTATGAAAAACCAAATCTATAATTTTCTGTTTTTAGTGTCGTTCGTTTTTGCTTTTCTAAGTTGTGAAGTACAAGATGACAACAAAGTCCCAGAAGACATTGCCATTAATAATTTTGTTTGGAAAGGATTGAATCTGTATTATTTGTGGCAGTCAGATGTTGCCAATTTAGCAGACAATCGATTTGCGAATCAATCGGACTTAAACACTTTTCTATACGGGTTTCCTCAACCTGAGAATTTATTTCAACAATTGTTGAACAAACCGAGAAGTTTATATCCCAATCCTGGCGAAGCTATCGATCGTTTTAGCGTCATTTTTTCAGATTACAACCAATTAGAAGGAATACTTTCAGGTACGACCAAAAACAATGGTGCTGAATTTGGCTTGTATTATAAAGATGAGTCTCAGACATCCGTGTTTGGCGTCGTTCGATATGTCTTACCCAATTCAGATGCCGCAGCTAAGAATGTGCAAAGAGGCGCTATCTTTTACGCCATTAACGGAACACCTTTAACTAAGGAAAATTACAGTGCGTTATTGAGTAATGACACGTATACGATGAACTTTGCAACGTATGATGACGGTAACATCACGCCAACTGGACAATCAGTAAGCTTAACAAAATCTGTAATTTCAGAAAACCCTGTCTATTTGACGTCGGTAATCAATTCGGGCACGCATAAGATCGGATACTTAATGTACAACGGCTTCTACCCCAATTACGAATCACAATTGAACGCCGCCTTTAGTAATTTAAAATCGCAAGGAATTACAGAATTAGTACTTGATCTTCGATATAATTCTGGTGGCTCAGTGGCTACAGCGACACGATTGGCGAGTCTAATTACCGGGCAATTTACGAATCAGATTTTTGCAAAAGAACAATGGAATGCCAAATTGGAAGATTATTATAATTCGACAAATCCGAGTACACTGCTCAACTTATTTACAAATAAACTGGGCAACAACGAAACTTTATCCAGTTTGAATTTGAATAAAGTGTACATTCTAACGACCAAAAGTTCTGCCTCTGCAAGTGAATTGGTGATTAATGGACTAAAACCGTATATCAATGTGGTTCAGATTGGAGATGTGACGACCGGAAAGAATGTCGGATCCGTGACGCTTTACGATTCCCCAAATTTTTCAAAAACAAATAGTAGCACCAAACACCGTTATGCGATGCAGCCAATCGTATTGAAAATCGTAAATAAAGTAGGTTTTGGAGATTATATCAATGGTTTGGAGCCCACAATTGAATTGAAAGAAGATTTTGGTAATCTTGGCGTGCTTGGCGATAGCGACGAACCACTACTCAATGTAGCAATCAATACCATTGTTGGAAGTGGCAGACCTTTGGTTCAAAAACGTATTCGAAATTTTGATGCTCTTCAAGACAACAGTACGATTGCTCGATTGAAAAGCGAAATGTATGTGAATGAAATTCCATGAAGAATGATGTCATAGCCCTATTTTACTCTATGATTATTTTATACACTTTACTATTTAAGTCATGACGTAATTTCACAAAATAAACTCCTGGTTTAAAGGTGGAAACATCAATAGAATTTATGCCTATACTCAAATTTACCCTGTAAATTAATTTACTCATTACATCATAAAAATCTATTCCTGCCTCGGAATTTCCTTCAATATTTAACGTGTTTTTAATTGGGTTTGGATACAATTTAAATCCAAAATCATTTCCAAAATGATTCAATCCCAAACTCTGATGAATAACTCCAACAGCATCTAAATCAAAACCTGAGGATGGAAATGGCGTAGGATAGGGATCGTTTATACTATTCCCAAAACTGTCGTAAGATGCATAAGTTGAATCTATTGATCCGACAACATCAATTATTTTGATATGTGTAATACGATTTTTATTCAGTAAAACATCGTCTAGCAAATCTGACAAATCGAAAGGCGTTCCGAAATTGACACGATATTTTCCAGCTAAATTATTTAAATAACGACAATCTAAATTCCCAAACCCATCAACTTGCTTGTCGCTTTGCGTTTCGCTATGTGATGGGAACCTAAAAAAATGAACACCATCAGAACTTACTTCAACAAAAGCCAGTTCTAAAAAACCATCTGAAAAACCATTTTCAAAAACTGCAAAATCGAAACCACTTCCATTGGCAATAGGGTTGTCAAAAGTGAGTATTGCATTTCCGCGATCTCCCAAACAAACTACTGATCCATCGGCGGTACCAATTGCATTATTATTAGTCCCAGCGGAGGAAAACAGACCGCCCGGCACTGCAATATCTTGTAAACCCCTTGTTGTGATACAATCGATAGCCCATTCAACAAACATCGAACTATCCGCAGGTATGGCCGTCGAACCGACTTGTCCAGCCGGAGGCGCATAGGACTGTGAAAATAAAAGATTTGCGGTTAAAAAAAAGACAATAGAAAAGTAGATTTTCATTTCAAATTAATTTATAATGATAGTTTTTGTCAAAACTTGGCTTTCAATCGTAATTTCAACTAGATATAATCCTTTCTTCAAATCTAATACCTCAACAGCGTTCCCTGTGTAATTGTGAACTTTTACAAGACGTCCAGAAATATCATATATTTTGATTGAAGCTTGTTTTTCGACATTCAAATGAAAATATTCTGAGGTTGGGTTTGGATAAACTGCCACAATTTGCGGGGTATTAAATTCCAACTGTGACAAATTAGGTTCTACTTTATAAAATCCATTTGGTATTACTCCAACGATGAAAGTATTTAGTAAAACACCCTCATTTGAGTAAATGTAGGCTCGACCATTTTCACTAAAGTTACCCGCATCTGCAACATATATTTTAGAATCGATTATATCCATTCCATAAACACCATAGGCACCTTGCGGCTGCGTTATCACAATTAATGGTTCATTTGGAAGAGTCGCCGAAGAAACATTTACTGTGTAAATATTATTTTCAGCGGAATAATATAGATTTTCTTCATCTATCCGCAAATTGGAAGGATGTTG
>JBIKRP010000321.1:0-3240 GCA_044349145.1 Flavobacterium sp. | reverse complement strand
ACATCATTTCATTACTCGGTCGAAACAACTATAAAATCATCATTATTGGTGATGGTGAAGAAATGGACATGCTAAAAGAAAAAAGCAAACAACTTGGATTGGGAAACATTCATTTTCTGGGCAAGTTGACGCACAAAGAAGTATTGGATTATTTGAATAAATCCAAAGTGTTTTTACATACTTCAAAATCTGAAGGCGGAGCGACGGTTGTTCAGGAAGCGCTTTATTCAGGTTGCAAAGTAGTTTGTACGATTGCGCTAGAAAACAAACTTGAAGGCGACCACTTCTATTTTAGTACGGATAAAGAACAATTAGCCAATCAGGTTGCAACTTTGTTGAGTAAACCTTTGGAGCACAAAAGAATTGAAAATTTCAAAATGGAAGATTCAATAAAGATCATTTATGATTCTTTTTACAACGACTGAAAAACCTCTTGAATTCTTGTTGAAATGGCCCTAAATGACAGTTTGTTTTCAAATTGTTTCAGCACTTGATTTTGCCAATCTAAGTACAATATCTGTTGCGAATTTCTCAATTGACTAAATAATTCTTCATCATTTTGTGGCGAAAATAAAAGGCCACAATGGCCATTATCCGTCATATATCGATGTGGCGCAATATTAGTAACTAATGGAACACAGCCACACGCCATTGATTCAACCAAGGCGTATCCGCTGCCTTCTTGATGTGAAGCTGAAATAAAAAACTGGTGGCAATTGTATACTTTTTCCAAATCGGTATGCGGCACAAATCCTTGTAAATTGACTGCTTTTTTTAAATTTTCGGATGCTGAAATAAAGGCCAACACCTCGTCATAGAAATCAGTTTCTTTATAAATCATAGTCAAAGTGGCATCAGGTTCAATCACCATAAAAGCATCAAACGCTTTAAGCACTGTCAATGGGTCTTTCATCGGAATCAGATTGGCAACCCATAAATAACTTTTCTCTTTTCGGATTGAATTTTTATCAAACTTGAAATGAGTTGAGCCTTCCATGACATCAAAAACTTTTGATTTATTGAAAACCCCAGCTTCGAACCATAAAGCCGCATTTTCGATTCCCGTAAACAAATATCCATCAATATAAAAGTCTGCTATTTTGTACGCCATTTTTTTTAACCCTTTTGGATTAGGTGCATAGCCATTGCATTGCAGTACAATTTTTGCATTTCGATTCATTAGTTTTAATAAACACATGTAATGCGCAAAACCAAAACCATGTACTAGGACATAATCTGGTTTTAAGGACGTCACAAAAGCGTTGAATCTAAAAGGAATTTGCCATTTTTTGAGCATTTTGCCTTTAAGGAAAAACACTTGAATTGACCCTTTACTTGTCGGTTTTAGCTCAGATTCGGATCTTACTAAAAAGTAAGTTTTATAATTTTTACTAACTTCCTCTAAGAATCCTAATGTACTATAACACGCTTTCAAGATTTGATTTGAATCATTATGCGGAAAAGAATAATAAGTCAAATCAACAAATGTCTTTTTCAATTGGAGTAACTTTTAGAGATTCGAGTTAAATATAGAAATTAAAAAGTAAATTTGAAGCACTAAGTCTTTCAAATGAAATTTTGCGATCGAAAAAATTTATTCATAGTAATCGTCTATCTTTCGGGCATGGCAAGCGTGCTGCTACTGCTGTTTATCTATTCCTATTTCTATATTTTTTCCAATGATTTTGATGCTGAAAATTACAATACCACTTTAATAGCATTAGGAAAAAAGAGTATTCCATCTGGTGATGTGCCTGTTTCTTCCGTGATTATCTATAACGGTAAAATCGTTGGCGAAGGCTATAACGATGTTATCAAAAATCAAAATCCTTCCGGGCATGCTGAGATCAATGCGATTGCCGATTGCTTCAGAAAAATCGGATATTCAAAATTCAAAACACTAAACAAAGATTACTTGATTTTATTCACTACCTATGAACCTTGTAGCATGTGTAAAGGAGCAATTCAAGAATATGGTATCAAAAAAGTGGTTTTTAGTCTTGCCAAAAGAAAGGCAGACAAAATCTCGAATTTGAAAAATGATCTAAAGTACTATTATCATTTAAAGCAGATGAAGAACAAACGATTACAGTACGATCTCTTCAAATTGCATCCAACTTTTGACAGCATTCAATTTCCGTACTAAGCTATTTTCATAACTTTCTGGTTGATTCCCGTTGACGCAATTCCGTCTTAATAACAGTCGTTTGAAAATCCGCTTCTACTTCTTCCTTACTTTCCAAACGTTGAATCAGTAATTTCGCTGCGGCCTCTCCTATTTCAGGACCATGCTGACTCACAGTTGACAAACTCGGCGTTAATCTTCGCGACCAAACACCATCCGCAAAACCAATAATAGATAACTCTTCTGGAATTTTATAACCGCTTTTCAGTCCCATCTTGATTGCAGAAACTGACGCGTGTTCGTCTAAAGCAAAAACACCGTCTATTTTATGGTCATCAAATAGCGCTTTGGCGCTCTTGTCGAAATCAGCTTCTGAATCGGTAAGGATTACTAAATTTTTGTTTACCTCAATTTTATGATCTTCAAGTGCTTTGAGGAATCCCTTTGCTCTTAGTTTTCCGACACTCAAATTATCAATGGTAGAAAACAACGCAATTTTTTTGCAACCAGATTTAATTAAATGTTGGGTTGCATTGCGAGCGGAATCAAAATCATCTACAATCACTTTATCACAAGCGACTTCGTCAGAGATACGATCAAACATGACAATTGGTGTTCCTTCATTGATGATTTCATTAAAATGATTGTATTCATGAAGCTTCTGCGCTTCCTCGGAAACCGATAAAATAAAACCGTCAATCGTTCCGTTGCTCAATACTTCCAAAGTGCTCACTTCTTTTTCTAGCGATTCATTAGAGATACAGGTAATCACATTATAACCGTTTTCTTCTGCCACTTTTTCAATTCCAGTAAAAACTTTAGCAAAAAACGGATTTAAAATATTTGGAATAATCACACCAATGGTTTTCGTTTTTCGATTCTTAAGATTCAATCCGATGACATTTGGCTTATAATTCTTGAGTTTTGCATACTCCTGAATCTTTGTTTTGGTCTGTTCGCTTATTTCCGGGCTATCATTCAAGGCTTTAGAGACAGTAGAAACTGAAACATGAAGTTCCTTTGCGATTTGTTTTAGAGTGGCTTTTGATTTCATATCATGGATTTTGAAACGTAAAAATAAGAAAACAATCCATACCATTTCATTTTTTTAGGAG
>JBIKRP010000031.1:0-11219 GCA_044349145.1 Flavobacterium sp. | reverse complement strand
TTGATGAAATTAGAGACCAAGGCGGCAAAATGATTTTGTTCGAATCGTTTTGCGGTGGCTTAGTCGCACCCGAATCGGACAACAATCTGTGGAATTACAAATTTACTTGGGCACCAAGAAATGTCGTGTTGGCAGGGCAAGGTGGCGCCGCAAAATTCATTCAAGAAGGCACCTACAAATATATTCCCTATCACAAATTGTTTCGGAGAACTGAGTTTCTGGAAGTCGAAGGTTACGGCCGATTTGAAGCGTATGCCAATCGCGATTCGCTAAAATACCGCAGCGTCTATGGTTTAGATGACGCACTAACTTTATATAGAGGAACCATTCGTCGTGTCGGTTTTTCTAAAGCGTGGAATATGTTCGTGCAATTAGGCATGACCGACGACAGTTACCAAATCGATAATTCCGAAACCATCAGTTACCGAGAGTTTATCAATCTATTCTTGCCGTATCATCCGACGGATTCTGTAGAAATTAAATTGCGTTTGCAACTCGGCATCGAACAAGACGATATTATGTGGGACAAATTGCTGGAGCTCGATTTGTTCAATTCAAAGAAAATCGTTGGACTCAAAAATGCGTCACCCGCGCAAATCCTGGAGAAAATCCTGAGCGACAAATGGACGCTCGAGGAACACGACAAAGACATGATTGTGATGTACCATAAATTCGGCTACGAAATCAACGGCGTGCAAAAACAAATCGATTCGAAAATGGTCTGCATCGGCGACGACCAAACTTATACTGCCATGGCAAAAACGGTTGGACTTCCGGTCGCGATGGCAACACTTCAAATTCTAAACGGAAAAATCAAGACCCCTGGTGTGCAATTGCCGATTAACAAAGAAGTTTACCTGCCCATTCTGGAGGAACTCGAACAATATGGCGTCATCTTCAACGAAAAACAAATGGATTATCTCGGTTACAATCCCGATCGTGTAAAGCACTAAGATTTTTCGGAGCCGGGAACCTGCTGTTCGCTATATCTTTTGCGCCGAAAAAACGTCACAAAAGGATGCCGCTTCCATCAGGGCTAGGGTTTCTCGTCTTGTTGTCGTTACTGTATTTCCAACGAAAGAGAAATTCCGAAATTCACTTTCATTCTAAAATCAAAATCGTATTTTTGGTTTAAATCTATAGCCATGACGCGAGCATAGCGACTGCATGAGTCCTTTAAAAAATAATAACAAAGTCGAATGAAAATAAACCAGCTACAAATAGAGATAGATGGAATAGACAAAGAAATTCTTCGTGATCTTATGAATGATGCCCGAAAGCCTATTCTTCAAATCGCTAATAAAATAGGAATTTCTGGCGCTGCCATTCACCAAAGACTTCGAAAATTAGAACAAGCTGGTGTCATTTCAGGCTCTAAGTTTACCATCAATACGAAAGTTTTAGGCTACAGCACGATGGCATTTGTTGGCGTCTATTTGGATAAAGCCGCTCGTAATTCGGAAGCGGTACGTGAACTCAAAAAAATACCGGAAGTTCTAGAATGTCATTATACCACTGGAAATTGGTCGATACTCATCAAAATCATTTGCCGCGACAACGAACATTTGATGCAATTGCTCAACACCAAGATTCAAGCGATTGAAGGCGTTTCGAGGACAGAAACTTTTATTTCGTTAGATCAGCAGATTGACAGACAAATCCAGTTGTAGTTTAAAAAATAAAGTGAATTAGCCACATGACCATGCTGTAAACGCCCCACGCAATACCAACAATTAAAAGAAAAAGTAAAAACAAAACAGGCACGACTACTTTCCAAGCGCCGCCTTGATGTCTGCCCTCTTTATAATGTTCATGCACGAGTTTCATATTTCGTTCGTTTGCTTTGAATGCGAAGTCAAAAATATCTCCCAGAAACGGAATCGATCCAATGATGGCATCAATCAAAATATTCAATGAAATTCTGGCAATCACAAATCCACTGGCACCATTGCTTGCTAAGACTAGAATCATATAACCTGAGACTAAGAACCCTGCAAAATCTCCAACGCCGGGAATAAGTCCGATTAAAGCATCTAGCCCGAATCGGATCTTCGTGCTTGGAATCTGAAATTGTGAATCCATCAATTTTGCTAGGGAATCTAGATTTCTAATGACTTTATTTTGCTGTGTTTTCGAGTCCATATTTTAAAGTGTATTCATCATCCTATTTTGTTGCTAAAATTACAATTTGACTTGCAAAACGCATTTTACAATTGTCGAAAATTACAACCTAATTATTGTCTGAAGAAAAAAAATCCCAAACCCAAATAATAAAGCGCCAAATCGAAATAAAAAAAATTCCAAATTCCAATTGTATGCTTTTGGAATTTGGAATTTTAAATATTGATTATTAACCTTTTATCTTCTATTCATATAAATCATCACGTAATACAACAGCGTCGCAATCGAACCAATAGCAGCAACTACATATGTTCTAGCTGCCCATTTCAAAGCATCTTTAGCGCCAGCTTGTTCTTCGCGATTCAACATTTGTTTGTTTTCTAACCAAGCTAAAGCTCTGTTACTCGCATCGTATTCTACTGGTAAAGTAATTATAGAGAATAATGTTGTGGCAGCAAAAATGATAATTCCAATCAACAACAATTGCGGGAAAGTCTTGATCATCAAAATTCCACCGATCAAAATCCATTGTACATAATTGGAAGCGACAGAAACCACCGGAACCAATTTCGAACGCATTTCTAACCAGCTGTAAGCAGTAGCGTGTTGTACGGCGTGACCACATTCGTGCGCCGCAACTGCTGCAGCAGCCGCATTTCTTTGGTTATAAACCGCTTCACTCAAATTGACTGTCTTGTCCGCTGGATTGTAGTGATCGGTCAATTGTCCTTCTACAGAAATCACTTTTACATCACGAATCCCATGGTCGGCCAACATTTTCTCTGCAATTTCTCTTCCAGACATGCCATTTTGCAAGTGCAGTTTAGAATACAATTCGAATTTGTTTTTCAGTCGATTGCTTACCAACCAACTCACTAACATGATTAAACCTGCTAATATCAAATACATAATTTTTTGTTTTTAGTTTTAAAATTTAAAAGTACAAATTGCCTGTCAATTTACAAGCCAATTTGCTTTGCGTTAACATTCGTGTTATTTTGTCATGAAATTTTTGCCACAAAGACACTAAGACACTAAGATTAGCCTACAAGATTGATAATCTTCCCAGGAACAATAATCACTTTATTCGGCGTTCTGCCTTCCAATTGTTTGATCGTGCGCTCGTCTTTCATGACAATTTCTTCTATTTGCGCCGCGGTTAGATCGAGTGGCAACTCCAACGTAAATCTCATTTTCCCATTAAAAGAAACCGGATATTCTTTGCTGCTTTCTACCAAATGTTTCGCCTCAAACTCTGGGAAAGCCACGGTAGATATCGAACCCGAATTTCCTAATTGACTCCACAATTCTTCAGCAATATGTGGCGCATAAGGCGAAATCAAAACCGCTAATGGTTCGAGCATCGCGCGCTCATGACAATTTTGCGTCGACAATTCATTGACGCAAATCATAAACTGACTTACTGAAGTATTGAACGAAAAGTTGGTGATGTCCTCGCCTACTTTCTTGATGGTTTTATGCAAAGTTTTCAAACTGTCTTTAGAAGGTTCGTTGTTCGTAATTATCAAACCATTGTCATCAAAATACAAACGCCACAATTTCTTTAGAAATCCGAAAACGCCTGTAATTCCGGCAGTATTCCATGGTTTGGCTTGCTCGAGTGGACCGAGAAACATTTCGTATAATCTTAAAGTGTCAGCGCCGTATTCGTTGCAAATGTCGTCGGGATTGACTACGTTATATTTCGATTTCGACATTTTTTCGACTTCACGACCAACGATATATTTGCCGTTTTCTAAGATGAATTCGGCGTCTTTATAATCAGAATATAATGGATGTGACTTGAATTTTTCGATATCTAATTCATTAGTCATATCATTGATCACGGCTAAATCAACGTGGATTGGGTGAACAATCTCATTTTGAACCATTCCTTTAGAATATAACTTTTTGGAATCTTCACTACGATACACAAACGCGCTCATCCCCAAAATCATTCCCTGATTGATCAACTTCTTAAACGGTTCTTCGGTTGGCGCAAATCCTTTATCTTTGAGAAACTTGTTCCAAAAACGCGAGTACAATAAATGTCCTGTGGCGTGTTCGCTTCCGCCGATGTATAAATCGACGTTTTGCCAATAATCTAAAGCTTCTTTACTAGCAAATTCGGTTTCGTTGTGCGCATCCATATAGCGCATCCAGTACCAGGAACTTCCTGCCCAACCCGGCATGGTGTTGAGTTCAAGCGGATAGACTCCGTTAGATGAAAGCCCCTCGACTGCGCTCGGGGCGACAATAAGATTATTAGAAACAATTTTATTATTTACGGTGTCCCAAGCCCAAGTCGTTGCATTTCCTAATGGCGGTTGTCCGTCTTCTGTCGGCAAGTACTTTTCTACTTCGGGAAGCACAATCGGCAAATGTTTCGCATCAATCATTTGTGGCAAACCATTTACATAATATACCGGAAAAGGTTCACCCCAATAGCGCTGTCTAGAAAACACAGCATCACGCAAACGGTAATTGGTTTTGCCTTTACCTTGATTTATTTTTTCGAGTTCAATGATGACTTTTTTTGTTGCGTCTTTATAATTGAGTCCATTTAGAAAATCCGAATTGGCAATTTCTACATTGTCTTTCGAACCAAAAGCTTCCTGAGATATATCGACATTCGCAAAAATATTCTTGATGGCTGGCATGCCATTTTCTCCTTTAAAGAAATTCGCAAAAGCATAATCACGCTCGTCGCCACAAGGAACCGCCATCACGGCACCAGTTCCGTAACCTGCTAAAACGTAATCGCCAATCCAAACTGGAATGGGTTCTTTGGTAAATGGATGTTCGGCATACGCTCCAGTGAAAACTCCAGAAATTGTTTTGACATCCGCCATTCGTTCGCGTTCGGAACGTTTGGCTGTTCTTTCGATGTAGACAGCAACGGCGTCTTTTTGCTCGGCTGTAGTTATTTGAGCAACCAATTCGTGTTCGGGCGCTAACGTCATGAAAGTCACTCCGAAAATCGTATCGGGACGTGTGGTGAAAACTTCGATAGCTCCAGGTTGTGGGTTGTAGGTTGTAGGTTGTAGGTTAAAAGTCACCATTGCACCGACTGATTTTCCAATCCAGTTGCGTTGGCTTTCTTTGATGCTTTCGCTCCAATCGATGGTGTCTAAACCTTGTAGCAAACGCTCTGCATAAGCGGAAATGCGCATACTCCATTGCGTCATTTTTTTACGAATGACTGGATGGCCGCCGCGTTCTGACACGCCATTGACGATTTCGTCGTTGGCTAAAACAGTTCCGAGTGCTGGACACCAATTGACTTCGGTTTCTGCCAAATAGGTCAAGCGATATTGTAATAGTATTTTTTGTTGTTGTTCTGAAGAAAAAGAATTCCAGTCTGCTGCTGAAAATGCTTCGATGTTGTCGTCGCAAACCGCATTGACATTGTTGTTTCCGTTTTGTTCGAATTCTGAAATAAGTGTCGAAATATCTTCGGCTTTATCGGACGTTTTGTTGTACCAGGAATTGAACAATTGAATGAAAATCCATTGTGTGTGTTTGTAATAATCGGCGTTGGAAGTTCGCACTTCTCGACTCCAATCGAAGGAGAAACCAATTTTGTCTAGTTGTTCGCGATAACGCGCAATATTTTCTTTGGTGGTTTTATCCGGATGTTGTCCGGTTTGGATGGCGTATTGTTCTGCTGGCAAACCAAAACTGTCGTAGCCTTGCGGATGCAACACGTTGAAACCTTGGTGGCGTTTGAATCGCGCATAAATATCGGACGCGATATAACCTAGCGGATGTCCGACGTGCAAACCTGCTCCGGATGGATAAGGAAACATATCGAGCACGTAATATTTAGGCTTATCCGATGCATTGCTGGCGGCGAAGGTTTGGTTATCGGCCCAGTATTTTTGCCATTTGGCTTCTATTTGGTTTGGATTGTACTTCATTTCTTTGAGTTACTGAGTTGCTGAGAAACTGAGTTGCTGAGTTTTTGATTATTTTATTGCTCGCAAAGACGCAGAGGCGCAAAGCGAGTGTGATGTTGTTTTGTTGTCGAATCTTGGATACTTGATGGTAGCAAAATACGTTCAAAAATTAGCCCCGATAGAGCTGGTATCCTTTTTTGTTTTTATAGAAATGCCCTTCGACTGCGCTCAGGGTGACAAAAACAAAAAAGATAAAGGCGAAAGCGGGACAACGGTCCTGAGGAAAACAATTGTTGTGCTCCTCAAAATTCGAGGCAAATTTACGTTTATTGTACGAAAGTCAAAACTTTGCTCGTTATAAACTCTGTATAAACAATTTCTTTATTATTTTTACGCCATAATTACTATCATTTATGAGTTCTTCATTCGAAAAATTTCAAAAGCGTCGGCTTATTTCTTCTTATTTTTCTGTGGTACTGAGTATGTTTTTGGTACTTTTCCTTTTGGGTATTTTAGGTTTTTTCGTGATTAATTCTAAGAAATTGTCGGACGATTTTAAAGAAGAAATTGTGATGACTGTTTTCTTCAAAAACGAAGCAACCGACAGCACGATGGTGGCTTTTGGACAAGAATTAAAAGCGGCGAAGTTTGTCAAATCGAGTGATTATGTGACCAAAGAACAAGCGGCAAAAATGCACACGGACATTATTGGCGAGGATTTTATGACCTTTTTGGGCGCGAATCCGTTGCAGAATTCCTACGACATTCATTTGAAAGCAGACTATATTGACACCGAGAATATCCGTAAAATTGAAAGTCGATTTTTGGCGAATGAAATGATTGCTGACATCGTTTACGACAAGCAATTGGTGAGTTTAGTGAATGACAACATCAAGAAAGTCAGCATGTGGATTTTGATTATTAGCGGTATTTTGGCATTGATTGCGGTGTTGTTGATTAACAGTTCGATGCGTTTGTCGATTTATTCCAACCGATTTATCATCAAGACGATGCAAATGGTGGGCGCGACGAAATCGTTTATCCGAAAACCGTTTATTTGGAGAAGCATTCGATTGGGAGTGATTGGCGCCGTGTTGGCGATTATTGCTTTGATTGGAACGTTAGTTTATATTGATAACAGTTGGCCAAGTCTAAATATTTTAGACGATCAGTTGATGGTTGCCGCGATATTATTAGGCGTTTTAGTCGTAGGCATTTTGATCACTTGGGTGAGCACCTTTTTTGCGACACAGAAATATTTGAATTTGAGAACAGACGATTTGTATTAGATTGCAAGACCATAAGACTATAAGACCGTAAGATTTTGAGACTATGAAAGACAACGAACAAGAAAAACAAGAATTCCTTTTTGAGAAAGTCAATTATAAAATTCTTTTGATTGGAATTGCCGTGATTACTGTTGGATTTATTTTGATGTCTGGCGGTGGCAGCGATGATCCGAAAGTTTTTAACGAAGCTGTTTTTAATTTTCAGAGAATTCGTTTGGCACCCACGATTGTTTTGATTGGATTTGGGATTACCATTTACTCCATTTTGAAAAATCCTAAGAAAGCTAATTAGACGGTAAGACTTTAAGATTGTAAGATTCGTTGATCGAATTCTAGTCTTAAAATCTCGAAATCTCAAAATCTAAGAAATGAACATACTTCAATCTATTATTCTCGCCATAATCGAAGGCATTACCGAATTTTTACCAGTTTCTTCTACAGGCCATTTGATTCTTGGCAGCACTTATTTCGGGATTGAACATGATGAGTTTACCAAATTGTTTACGATTGTAATTCAATTAGGAGCCATCTTATCGGTCGTGGTTTTGTATTTCAAACGCTTTTTTCAGACGATAGAATTTTACTTTAAATTGCTCGTGGCTTTTATTCCCGCGGTGGTTTTAGGATTGCTTTTTAGCAAAAAAATTGATGCTTTGTTAGAGAATCCCGTAACTGTGGCGGTATCGTTGTTATTAGGTGGAATTGTCTTGCTCAAAGTTGACGACTGGTTTGGAAATTCTGAAAATACAGAGGTCACCTATGCAAAAGGATTTAAGATTGGACTATTTCAATGTCTCGCTATGATTCCGGGAATATCCAGAAGTGGCGCCAGTATTGTTGGTGGCATGTCGCAAAATCTATCGCGAACTGCAGCAGCTGAATTCTCTTTCTTTTTGGCGGTTCCTACGATGTTAGGTGCCACCGTAAAAAAATGTTACGACTACTATAAAGATGGTTATGTATTGACTGATGATCAAATTAATCTATTGGTGATTGGAAATGTTGTGGCTTTTATTGTTGCGCTATTAGCCATCAAAAGTTTTATTGGATTTCTGACGAAACACGGCTTTAAGGTTTTTGGTTATTATCGGATTGTTTTAGGCGCTGCTTTATTGTTGATTCATTTCTTTATCCATCCTTTGAGCGTAATTTAATGACAGGAGAAGATTTTCAAAACGGACAAATTTTATTGATAGACAAATCATTGCACTGGACTTCCTTTCAAGCGGTCAATAAAATGAAGTGGATTTTGAAAAGTAAACTGGGTTTAAAGAAAATAAAAATTGGTCATGCCGGCACACTCGATCCTTTAGCTACTGGACTTTTACTCGTTTGCACCGGTAAATTCACCAAAAGAATTGAAGAATTGCAAGGTCAAGCTAAAGAATATACGGGAACTTTTTATATCGGAGCTACGACACCATCCTATGATTTAGAAACTGAGGTCGATCAAACTTATCCAACGACTCACATTACGGATGATTTGATACAGAAAACCATTCCGCAGTTTTTGGGAGAAATAAATCAAAAACCACCTATTTTCTCCGCCATAAAAAAAGATGGCGTTCGACTTTATGATCATGCACGCGCTGGAGAAACCGTTGAGATTGCCTTTCGAAAAACCACGATTCACGAATTTGAAATCACGCGAATTGCCTTGCCTGAAGTTGATTTTAGAGTAATTTGCAGTAAAGGAACGTACATTCGTTCGTTGGCTTTTGACTTTGGAAAAGCACTACAATCAGGCGCGCATTTGATTGCCTTGCGACGAACTAAAATTGGCGATTACGATGTAAAGGATGCTTTGGACATTACGTCGTTTGATGATTCAATTGTTCGCATTGCAACATAAGTTCTACAATTTCGTTCTGCGTGCTAATCCCTTTATCGTGTAAATACCACAATTGCAATTCTGTTTTTGCTGTTTCGTCGACAACGCCGTATTGCTGCTTGTAGCTTTTGATCAGATTGGTAGCGCCTTTCGGTCTTGGTCCCCAACTTCCTAATACAGATTCTGAATTCTTATCTAAAACAATTAGTTTAGGAATTGCTTTACTTCCATTGGTTAGAAATAAATTCATGAGCGCTTCATGCTCATCGCGGAATGCTATCTTTAGTCCAATATGTTGAGAAATGGAATCCATTTTACTAATAATTGGCAAAATTTGCGCGGCATCGCCACACCAACCTTCTGACAAAACCAGCCAAATATACTTTCTTTTTAAGGTCAATAGTTTTTGAATATTCTCTTCTGTTATGACCATTTTCTTATCGAGGCGATTCATTCGGGCTTCATTCAATTCGGTGTAATGAACTAAATCTTTGGATTGCTCGTTGCCAGAGACTTTGCCCGAAGCCAACAAATTGGTTACTACTGATCGATATTGAAGATAAGAATGACTATTAACTATTCCTTGGGCAACTGCAACTTTCATAATCTGAGTGTTTATTGGTGCAAATTTAAGGATTAATCATTTGCGTTTGGGTGACATTCATCATCTATACTAAAAATTATGCCCTTGAATTACCTTCCCTTTTTTTTAGATAGACTATTTCATAAAAAAAGAATATAACTATATTTGCACAACTCTTTAAAACAAAGTAATGAAATACAAAAGAATTCTTCTAAAATTAAGCGGTGAAGCATTGATGGGCAACCGACAATATGGAATTGACCCTGCTCGTTTAGCCGAATATGCTGAAGAAATAAAACAAATTCATGACAAAGGTGTAGAAATCGCCATTGTTATCGGAGGCGGAAATATTTTTAGAGGAGTTTCTGGTGCAAGCAACGGAATGGATCGTGTTCAAGGCGATTACATGGGGATGCTCGCAACGGTAATTAACGGCATGGCATTGCAAGGTGCTTTAGAAGATCATGGCATGTTGACTCGTTTGCAAACTGCCTTAAAAATTGAAGCGATTGCGGAACCATATATCAAGCGAAGAGCAGTTCGTCACCTTGAAAAAGGTCGAATTGTAATTTTCGGAGCCGGAACTGGTAATCCGTATTTCACGACAGATACTGCGGCTGTTTTGCGTGGTGTTGAAATTCATGCTGATGTTATTTTGAAAGGAACACGGGTGGATGGAATTTACACTTCAGATCCAGAGAAAGATCCCGCTGCAACAAAGTTTGACTCTATTACTTTTGACGATGTGATCAAAAAAGGATTGAACGTTATGGATAGCACGGCATTTACATTGAGCCAAGAAAACCAATTACCAATCGTTGTTTTTGACATGAACAAAAGAGGCAATTTATTGAAAATTTGTGAAGGAGAAACAGTAGGAACAGTAGTAAATATTTAATAGATCGTAAGGCAGTAAGATCATAAGGCGATAAGATTGACTTTGCAAAAATCTTAAAGTTCAAAAAATCTTAAAGTCTCACAGTCTTAAAATCCAAAATATGACTGAAGAAATTGAATTTATTATAGACAGCACCAAAGAATCGATGAATGGTTCGATAGCGCATTTAGAAAAATCATTTTTGAACATTAGAGCGGGAAAAGCATCGCCAGCCATGTTGGGAAGCGTTTTTGTTGACTATTACGGATCTCAAACGCCATTAGCACAAATTGCGAATATGAATGTCCCAGATGCACGAACGATAACTATCCAGCCTTATGAAAAAAGCATGTTGCAGCCGATAGAAAAAGCGATCATGGTCGCCAATATTGGTTTCAATCCGATGAACAATGGTGACGTAATCATTATTTCTGTACCGCCATTAACTGAAGAGCGTCGTCGTGATTTGACCAAACAAGCTAAAGCGGAAGCAGAGGACGCAAAAATTGGGGTACGAAACGCTCGTAAAGATGCCAATACAGACATCAAAAAATTAGAAAAAGAAGGCACATCGGAAGATATTTGTAAAACGGCGGAAGACGAAGTACAGAATTTGACA
>JBIKRP010000320.1:0-3285 GCA_044349145.1 Flavobacterium sp. | reverse complement strand
TACGTGAATCCGAGAACCAATCAGAAAGCGCCTTTGCTTTCGGAAGAAGTGCATGACGTGATTCAAAAAAACGCGGAGTTTTTAGATTCACATGTGATTTACAACCGCGATTTTAATTACGATTATTTTGGATTTAAAACATTAGAACGTTCGTATTTGTTGAAAATCAATGGTAAAATTGTAGAGCGTCCGCAGCATATGCTGATGCGTGTTTCGGTAGGAATTCACCTGAATGATTTAGAGTCGGTAATTGAAACCTACGACTTGATGTCGAAGAAGTTCTTTACACACGCCACACCAACGTTATTCAACGCAGGAACGCCAAAACCGCAAATGTCTTCTTGTTTCTTGTTGTCGATGCGTGATGATAGTATTGATGGGATTTACGATACTTTGAAGAATACGGCGAAGATTTCACAATCGGCGGGCGGAATTGGATTGTCTATCCACAATGTTAGAGCGACAGGTTCGTACATTAGAGGAACAAACGGAACATCGAACGGAATTGTGCCGATGTTGCGTGTGTTTAACGACACTGCAAGATATGTAGATCAAGGAGGCGGAAAAAGAAAAGGAAGTTTTGCGATTTATTTAGAAACTTGGCATGCTGATATTTTCGAGTTCTTGGACTTGAAAAAGAATACCGGAAAAGAAGAAATGCGTGCTAGAGATTTGTTCTTCGCGATGTGGACGTCGGATTTGTTTATGAAACGCGTGCAAGAAGACAGCACTTGGACATTGATGTGTCCGAATGAATGTCCAGGTTTGTACGATGTTTATGGTGATGAGTTCGAAGCATTATATATTTCCTACGAAGAAAGAGGTAAAGGAAGAAAGACCATCAAAGCACGTGAGTTGTGGGAAAAAATCCTAGAATCACAAATTGAGACTGGAACGCCTTACATGCTTTATAAAGATGCTGCAAACCGCAAATCAAATCAGAAAAATCTAGGTACGATTCGTTCGTCGAATTTGTGCACCGAGATCATGGAGTATACTTCGGAAGATGAAATTGCAGTTTGTAATCTAGCGTCGATTTCGTTGCCCATGTTTGTTGAGAATGGTGCTTTCAACCACGAATTACTTTTCAATGTTACCAAAAGAGTAACCCGAAACTTGAATAAAGTCATCGATAGAAATTACTATCCAGTAAAAGAAGCAGAAAACTCCAATATGCGTCACCGTCCGGTTGGATTGGGCGTACAAGGTTTAGCAGATGCTTTCATTTTGTTGAGAATGCCTTTTACGAGCGACGAAGCGAAAAAATTAAACCAAGAAATTTTCGAAACTTTATATTTTGCAGCCGTAACCGCTTCGATGGAAATGGCAGTAGAAGAAGGACCGTATTCTTCTTTCAAAGGTTCGCCAATTTCACAAGGAGAATTCCAACACAATCTGTGGGGAATGAAAGACGAGGAATTATCAGGACGATGGGATTGGGCAGCGTTGAGAAAAGAAGTGATGAAGAACGGTGTAAGAAATTCATTGTTAGTAGCGCCAATGCCAACTGCGTCTACCTCACAAATTTTAGGAAACAACGAAGCGTTCGAGCCGTATACATCTAACATTTATACGCGTCGTGTATTGTCTGGGGAATTTATCGTAGTCAACAAACATTTATTAGAAGACCTCGTAAAAAGAGGCTTGTGGAACGAAGATTTGAAACAAGAAATCATGCGACACAACGGTTCGGTGCAAAACATCGAAGCGGTTCCAGAAGATTTGAAAGAATTGTATAAAACCGTTTGGGAAATGTCGATGAAAGATATTATCGATATGTCGCGCCACAGAGGGTATTTTATCGATCAGTCGCAATCGCTCAACTTGTTTATGCAAGATGCGAATTATGCGAAATTGACGTCGATGCATTTCTATGCTTGGCAATCTGGACTAAAAACCGGAATGTATTACTTAAGAACAAAATCAGCCGTAGACGCCATCAAGTTTACGCTGAACAATGATAAAAAAGCAGAACCAACGCAAGAAGTGGCGGCAGCAGTAGAAGTAGCTGAGCCAAATGAAACCGGTGAAATGTCTGCAGAAGATTTTAAAGCTATGATCGAACTGGCACGAAATGCCGGACCCGATGATTGCGAAATGTGTGGATCGTAATTCTTGAGACGGTTACTATCCCATCAAAAAACAGCTATCTTTGGGTAGCTGTTTTGTTTTTTAGGAGCTATTCCTGCTTTCGCCTTTATCTTTTTTCGTACCTCAAAAAGGATATCGGCTCTATCAGGGCTAATAATAGACTACAAGACTGTAACATTTCAAGATCGTTCCTGTCGTCTTATAATCTTAAAGTCTCATAATCTAAATAATATAAGAATCCAAGAATCTAACAATCTAAAAATGAACTGGGAACAACTTTTATCACTCAAACGCCAAGGCGATACAAGCAAGCGTCTGCGCAAAGAACAAGATGACACCCGATTGGGTTTTGAAGTCGATTATGATCGAATCATTTTTTCTGCTGCTTTTAGGAGTTTGCAAGACAAAACACAAGTCATTCCTTTGTCGAAGACAGATTTTGTTCACACTAGGCTTACCCATAGTTTGGAAGTGTCCGTGGTTGGAAGGTCGATTGGAAGACTGGTTGGAAAAAAAATCATCGAAAAATATCCGTATTTGCAAGAAGTACACGGTTTTCAGATGAACGATTTCGGTGCCATTGTCGCGGCGGCTTCGTTAGCACATGATATTGGGAATCCACCGTTTGGGCATTCGGGAGAAAAAGCCATTGGGGAATATTTCTCTATCGGAAACGGCAAGCAATACAAAGACCATTTGACCGATAAACAGTGGCAAGATCTCATCGATTTTGAAGGCAATGCTAATGGTTTTTCGGTATTGACTGCAAGCCGACCAGGAATAGAAGGTGGACTGAGGATTTCGTACGCTACTTTAGGGGCATTTATGAAATATCCAAAAGAAAGTTTACCGAAGAAACCTACCAAAAATATTGCAGATAAGAAGTACGGTTTCTTTCAAACGGACAAAGATTTCTTTCAAGAAGTGGCTGTAGAATTGGGATTAATTTCCAATAAATCTGGCAATGATATCGGCTATGAGCGTCATCCCTTAGCATATTTGGTGGAGGCTGCAGATGATATTTGTTACACGATTATTGACTTCGAAGACGGAATCAATTTGGGACTTGTTTCGGAAGATTATGCTTTAGAATATCTCATCAAATTGGTTAAAGACACCATTGATACCGCGAAGTATAAGACCTTAACGACACGAGAAGACCGCATCAGTTATTTGCGAGCTTTGGCCATTGGC
>JBIKRP010000319.1:0-3296 GCA_044349145.1 Flavobacterium sp. | reverse complement strand
TTTCATTTCCGTTTAATACCATATCGTAGGCATTGGCACGAACTGCTTTCGGATTGGTTTCTAACAACGCCATGTCTTCTGGTTTTGGCGAGGTAAAAGGATGGTGCATCGCATGATAACGGCCGCTTTCTTCATCAAATTCTAATAATGGGAAATCAACTACCCATAATGGTGCAAATTCAGCTGGATTTCTCAAACCCAAACGCGTTGCCAATTCCATTCGCAATGCCGAAAGTTGTGTTCTTGTTTTATCAGCTGGACCGGAAAGTACAAAAATCATATCGCCAGCTTTAGCTCCGGTAACTTGCGCCCAATTAGACAAATCGTCTTGATCGTAAAATTTGTCAACAGACGATTTGTAGGTTCCGTCTTCATTACATTTAACATAGACCATTCCTGAAGCGCCGATTTGTGGTCGTTTTACCCAATCAATCAAGCCGTCAATTTCTTTTCTGGTGTATTCGCCAGCGCCAGGAACCGCAATTCCTACTACCAATTCGGCGGTATTAAAAACACCAAAATCTTTGTGTTTCGCAACGCTGTTCAATTCGCCAAACTCCATTCCGAAGCGAATATCTGGCTTGTCATTTCCGTAGGTTTTCATGGCGTGGTCGTAGGTCATTCTTGGGAATTTTTCTACTTCGATACCTTTGATTTCTTTTAATAAGTGACGTGTCAATCCTTCAAAAACATTCAAAATGTCTTCTTGTTCAACGAATGCCATTTCACAATCGATTTGTGTGAATTCGGGTTGTCTGTCGGCACGCAAATCTTCGTCACGGAAACATTTTACGATTTGGAAATATTTGTCCATGCCGCCCACCATCAACAATTGTTTGAAAGTTTGCGGTGATTGTGGAAGTGCGTAAAACTGTCCTTCATTCATTCTGGATGGGACGACAAAATCTCGCGCGCCTTCTGGCGTTGATTTAATTAAATAAGGTGTTTCTACTTCACAAAAATCTAGATCTGACAAGTATTTTCGTACTTCCATGGCGACTTTGTGACGGAAGAGCAAACTGTTTTTTACTGGATTTCTTCGAATATCTAGATAACGGTATTTCATGCGGATGTCTTCGCCGCCGTCGGTATCGTCTTCGATAGTAAATGGTGGCGTGAGTGCCGCATTTAAGATTGTCATTTCGGTTACCAAAATTTCGATGTCGCCTGTTGCTATGTTTTTATTCTTAGCTTCTCGTTCGATCACGGTGCCTTTGACTTGAATCACAAACTCACGACCCAATGTTTTTGCCAATTCGAAAACTGATTTTTCTGTTCTGCTTTCGTCGAACATCAGTTGGGTAATTCCGTATCGATCCCGCAAATCGACCCAATTCATGAATCCTTTATCTCGAGATTTTTGTACCCAACCCGCTAGTGTTACTTCGGTATTGATATGCGAAGCGGTTAGTTCACCGCAATTGTGACTTCTATACATTTTCAAAATTTTATGCGGCAAATTTAAGGATAATTGTTAATTATAAGAGTGGAATTCTAAATTATAAAATGAGGCTAATTTTCAAAAAAATTTCTGATTTTGGACGGGAGCGTTAAGGATCGGAGCGGCATCCTGCGCTGCTTTTAGCGCAGATAGAGCGGAGAGCCTGACCCGCCATTTTCGGCGCGGGAACGCCCAAGAAATTTAAATCCCAATGTTAAGTTTTTCTCAATGTTACCAAATTGTTAAGCGAAAGTTTGTTTTATGTAAATTAATTTATACATTTGTTGAGTAATTGTTAATAACCTAAAAACCTACACCTATGAAAAAGTTTATGATAATCGGAGCAGTGTTGATTTCAAGCATGATTTTCGCACAAAAAGGAACCCCAAAATTGGAAGTTGTTGATAATATGGTGAAAGCTACTTATTACTATGATAATGGTAAGATACAACAAGAAGGGTTTTTCAAAGATGGAAAACTAGAAGGAAAATGGATTGCGTATGATGCGCAAGGAAATAAACTTTCTGTTGGAGAATACAGCAATGGACAAAAAACCGGAAAATGGTTTTTTTGGAATGAAGCTAAATTAAGTCAAGTAGATTATTCTAATAATCAAGTGGCGTATGTTACTACTAACTAAGTCTCAAATTCAATAAAAAAAACCCGTCTTAAACAAGGCGGGTTTTTTTGTGCTTATGAATTAGGCATTGCTTAATTCGTTGTTTTTATTTCTGCGATCTCGCAACCAGTATTTGGTTCTTTTTACTAAGAAGAACATGACTGGAACCATAACCAAAGTCAAAACGGTGGCGTAAGTCAATCCGAAAATAATCGTCCAAGCCAACGGCGACCAGAAAATTACGTTGTCACCACCCATATATAAGTGTGGATTCAAATCGGTGATCAATCCGAAGAAGTCAAAGTTCAAGCCGATGGCCAATGGAATTAATCCCAATACCGCGGTAAGCGCTGTTAATAATACTGGTCGCAAACGCGATTTTCCACTTTCGATAATGACTTCTTTGATTTCCATCAAATCGAGATCATCGTGACTTTCGACACCTTTATCCGCTACTTTTTTATCGAGTAGTAGTACGAAGAAATCCATCAATACGATACCGTTTTTAACGACAATTCCGGCTAGTGAAATGATTCCCATCATCGTCATAAGTATCACGAAATCCATGTTGGCGATAACATATCCATAAAACACGCCACTGAAACTCAACAAGACCGTGAACAAAATCACTAAAGTTTTAGAAACCGAATTAAATTGTAATACAATAATTATCGTGATTCCTGCCATGGCAAGGAACAGCGCATACAGTAAGAAACTCTGGTTTTTGCCTTGTTCTTCCTGCACACCGGAAAACGAATACGTTACTCCTTTTGGTAAGTCATAGCCTTTGAGTTCCGTAGCAATTTGTTTGGTAATTTCATCGCCGTTATAACCCGTCAGTACATTAGAATAAACTGTCATTATTCTTTTGTAGTTTTTACGTTTGATTTGGTTGTACGTATTGGTTTTCTCCGTATGTGAAACCGCCGAGATAGGCACTTGCATCATTTGACCATTGGTCTGATTTCGGAACGTCAACGCTTGATTGAAAAGTACATTTTCATTTTTGCGTTGGTCCTCTTGCATTCGGACTACAATATTATAGTCGTCGTCGCCTTCTTTGAAAGTAGATATTTCCTGTCCATACACCGAGCGACGCAAATTGAATCCTAACTGTCCTGTCGAAACGCCAAGACTTCCTGCGTTGACGCGATCTACTTTTACTTCAAGTTCAGGACTTTGTTTGTTGACGTCGACGTTTAGTTTTTCGATACCGGGAATTTTCTTGGCATCGAT
>JBIKRP010000318.1:0-3299 GCA_044349145.1 Flavobacterium sp. | reverse complement strand
ATGAAAAGCCTTATGGGATGACATTGGTTCCTGGTGGTTCATTTATTATGGGAAAATCAGACGATGATTTGGCAAACATTCAAGATGCTCCAACCAAAACAGTTACAGTAAGGTCGTTTTACATGGATGAAACAGAAATTACTAATAGTGAGTATCGCGAGTTTGTTGAATGGGTTAAAGATTCAACAATCAGAGTTCGATTAGCTATTTTGGCTGATGAAGTAGGTGGTGGTGGAACTGCGGGAGCTGCTAAAGGAGGGAAATCAGGTAAAAATGCAGGAAGTATTGGTGATTTTGCTTTTAATGACGCGGATCCAGCAAAAATGACGGCATATGATAAATATATGTACGAGAATTATTACAGTGTCGGAACTGATGATGATCCATACGCTGGACGAAAGTTAAACAGAAAAGTTAAATTAATTAAAGACACTTCAAAATATCCAGATGAGTATTATACAGAAGTGATGGATACTATGTATTTGCCTGTTGCTGAATCTTTTAATGGACTTAGAACAATAGACGTCAATAAATTGAAATTCCGCTACTCTTATATGGATATCCAAGCGGCTGCTAAGGCAAAGACCGGTAAGAGAAAGGATTTTATTAAAACGGAGCAAACTAAGGTTTACCCTGATACAACGGTTTGGATTAAGGATTTTGCATATTCTTATAATGAGCCAATGCATAATGACTATTTATGGCACCAAGCCTATTCTGAGTACCCGGTTGTTGGGGTAAATTGGAAACAAGCAAAAGCATTTTGTGCTTGGAGAACTTTAAAGAAAAATACTTACATAAAATCAAAAAAGAAGGGTAGAGATTTGACAAATTCATTCAGATTGCCAACTGAGGCAGAATGGGAATATTCTGCTAGAGGAGGTTTACAATCGGGAGCATACCCATGGGGAGGACCTTACACTAAAAATGATAGAGGTTGTTTCTTGGCTAATTTTAAACCAAATCGTGGAGATTATGCTGCAGACCAATCACTTTATACTGTAGAAGCTAAATCATTTGAACCTAATGGGTATAATTTATATAACATGGCAGGAAATGTCGCTGAATGGACAGATTCGTCCTATGACGCAGGTGCTTATGAGTATGTTTCTTCTATGAATCCTAATGTTCCAGATTCTAAAAACATGCGGAAAGTTGTTCGCGGAGGTTCTTGGAAAGATGTTGCATATTTCCTTCAGGTAAGTACTAGGGACTTTGAATACGCTGACACTGCTAGAAGTTATATCGGTTTCAGAACAGTGCAAGATTATATGGGAACTGTGACTACTGGTAAAGCACCTAAAAGATAAGTAATTAACCAACTAAATATACATTAACTTAACTAACTAAATTTTTTATTATGGCATTATTAAGCAAAAAAGCAATGAATTTCGCTTACGGTATGGGAGCGGCAATTGTAATCATCGGGGCATTATTCAAAATTACACACATAGAGTTTGGCTTTATTACTGGTAACTTAATGTTAACAATTGGTCTAGTAACTGAAGCTCTTATATTTGGACTTTCTGCCTTTGAACCAGTGGATGATGAGTTGGATTGGACATTAGTATATCCAGAGCTCGCAAATGGGGAAGCTAGAAAGAAAGAAGCAAAAAAAGAAGACGCAAAAGATGCACAGGGGATGTTGTCTCAAAAATTAGATGCTATGTTGAAAGAGGCCAAAGTTGATGGTGAATTGATGGCTAGTCTCGGTAATAGTATTAAGAACTTTGAATCAGCTGCGAAAGGTATTGCGCCAGCTGTTGATGGTATTGCTGCTACGAAGAAATACAGTGAAGAATTAACACTTGCTGCCGCTCAAATGGAGTCTTTGAATAGTCTATACAAAATTCAATTGGATAGCGCTTCTAGAAATGCGCAAATCAACAATGAAGTTGCAGAAAATAATTTAAAACTAAAAGATCAAATGCAGTCATTAACTTCAAACTTGTCTTCATTGAACAATGTGTATGGTGGAATGTTATCTGCAATGAGTAATAAAGGGAATTAGTATCTCACTACATTTTTAATATAAACAAAACAAACTTAATTAGAAAAAAATGGCAGGAGGAAAATTAACCCCTAGACAGAAGATGATTAACCTGATGTATTTGGTTTTCATCGCAATGTTGGCACTAAATATGTCCAAAGAAGTATTATCTGCTTTTGGAATTTTGAATACAAAAATTGTTGAATCTAATGCTATAGCGGATACCAGAAATGAATCTTCATTTCTACAGTTAGCTCAAAAGGCTTCTGATCAACCAGGACAATATGGTGATAAGAAAGCTAAGGTAGAGAAAATCAGAGCTGTCTGTAAGGAATTTAGTGATTATTTAGAAGGTATAAAGACTGAAATCACTAAGGAGTTTCCAAAAGATAAAGAAGGGAATTATCCATGCGAACAAATGGATAAAAGCGACCAAATGGACAATATGTTCTATATTGGTGATAAAGAATCTCCTAAAGCTAAGGAGTTTCTAGCAAAAATTCAAGGTTTTGCAGGGAAAATTAAGGCGATAGGTGGAAGTTCTATTGCTGATTCAGAAATGAAAAAAATCGAGAAAAGATTTGCAACCAATGCGGTTTATTCTGAAAAGGCGGAAGCAAAAATCTCTTGGTTAGATTACAACTATCACCATTTTCCATTGATTGCTTCTGTTACCAAGTTAACGCAATTACAAGCAGATATTAAAACTACTGAAAGTGATGTAATGACAGGAATGTTTCAATCAGACCTAGTTGCTGCTGCTTCTCTAACGGCATATCAACCAATAGTTGTTCCTGAAAAAACTGCGTTCTTTCAAGGAGAAGCTGTTAAAGGAAAAATTATACTTGGAAAGTTTGATCCAACCTTAGTTGCAAAATCTGTAGTTGTAAATGGTCAGTCTGTTAAAGCTACTGCCGGTCAAGCGGAATTTTCATTTGGTGCTGGTGCTGTTGGTGAGCATGATATAACGGGTTCGTTTAATTTTGATGAAAATGGCAAAGTTATTAGTTTGCCAATCAAAGGTAATTACGTTGTAGTTCCTAGACCTAACTCTGCTACTATTTCGGCTGATAAAATGAATGTTGTTTATCGCGGTGTTGTAAACCCAATGACAATATCTTTTGCGGGAGTTTCAGACAATAATGTTACTGCGAGTGCTCCAGGTATGACTAAAGGAAGTAAACCAGGTAAATATGAAATTCGTCCTGGACAGGGTACAGAATTGACAATAAATGTTACAGCTAAGTTACCAGATGGTAAACCAGTTTCGGATAAGAAGACTTTTAGAATTAAGGGTATTCCAGGTCCT
>JBIKRP010000317.1:0-3300 GCA_044349145.1 Flavobacterium sp. | reverse complement strand
AACTGTTTTGTATGTATTTTAATAAAATCGGGATCACCTAAAAAAAAGTTTCTGTCGGCATACGCGCGCCGTTCTGCTTCGGTCAGTAATTGAATGTATTGCTCTGAATTATGTCCATAAGTTGCGACGGGATACGGTTCAATGATTTTCATAATTTGTCCCAATGTGATGCCTCCGCTGGATGGTGGTGACATCGAAATAATCTTCAAATCTTTGTATGAAAAGGTGATGGGTTTTCTCCACTTGACTTCGTATTTTGACAAATCTTCCATGGAAAGAATGCCGCCGTTTTTTTGAATGAAGTCGACCATTTTCTGCGCAGTTTCTCCTTTGTAAAATTCAGAGGAGCCATTTTTCAAAATGCGCTCTAAAGTAGCTGCCAAATTGAAATATTTGATCGTATCGCCGAGTTTATAGGTTTTGGCGTACATGGTTTCCGACCCACTTATTGTGTTGATTTCCTTTTGATTGTTATTGATTTGTTTTAATTGTTTTTCAGTTACGACAACTCCTTTTTTGGCTAAAGCAATCACTGGAGCCATAATTGTTTTTAAGGGCAATTTTCCAAATTTCTGATGGACCGCAAATACACCAGCAATAGTGCCAGGGACGCCCACTGCCATAGCGCCATTCACACTCAACTGTGGAATTACTTCCTTGTTTTTGTCAAGGTACATGTCTTTGTTGGCTTTCAGCGGTGCTTTTTCCCGATAATCCAAAGCGCCGATTTCGCCATCAAATTTCCGGTAGACCATAAATCCACCGCCAGCAATATTGCCAGCATACGGATAAGCCACTGCCAACGCCAATTCGGTAGCAACCATCGCGTCAAAAGCATTCCCGCCTTGTTGCATGATTTCAACGCCAATTTGAGAAGCTTCTTCACGCGCCGAAACCACCATGGCTTTAGTCGCAATCAATCCAGTTTGACCGAGAACTACTACAGCATATTGAAATAGAAAGTAGGATAGTACCAATCTCTTCATAATTCAGTATTTTTTAGTTGAACATATGCGATTAAATCCTGGAAAAAAGTCGTGAATTCCCTTTCAAATTCCACATAATATTGTTCTAATTCCTCAATAGCATATTGCATCAGAGAGACGTTTTTGGTTCGGTGATCCATTTGTGTTAGGATTCGCGCAATGCCTTGTGTATGTTGATAATTGACCAACCAATTGTGTTCAATCATATAAGGTTTCATGTGCACTGTTTTTTCAGTCAATATCTCCTGATGTGTATCTAAGGATTGGTAAAATCGCTCTACAAAATCTTCTAATTTTTCGTTGGAGTAATTTGCCCAATTCTTGGCTAGAAAGTGATCGTAAAAGACGTCCACGATAACTCCAGCGTAATGATGATACCGCTGATGCAAGCGTTTGGTGCTTTGTCTAAAAATTGGATGGGCATCGGTGTAAGTGTCAATCGCTCGGTGCAATACAATTCCTTTTTGAACTTCGACAGGTAAATATTCATAATGTTTTCCTCGAATTCCATCTGCCATAAAATTCCCGATTTTGATTAAATCGTTATCGCCGGAAAGATAGATGTGGGCTAGAAAGTTCATTTATAGTCGCTAAGGTTCTAAGGTACTAAGGTTCTGAGGTTGTTTTTGTAAATATATAAAAAATCTTAGGCACTCAGCTACTTAGTAACTCAGCAACTTTTTTATCTTTGTCGCTCATAAATCAATTTCAATAAATCACAAATAAAAATGACATTAATCAAATCGATATCAGGAATTCGCGGAACCATCGGAGGAAAAGTAGGAGATAATTTAACGCCAGTGGATGCAGTAAAGTTTGCGTCCGCTTACGGAACTTTTCTAAAACAAAATTCTTCAAAAGCAAAACTAAAAGTTGTCATAGGTCGCGATGCCCGTATTTCTGGACCAATGATTCATAATCTAGTGGTCAATACATTACTTGGTTTAGGAATAGATGTAATTGATTTAGGGCTTTCCACAACTCCAACAGTTGAAGTGGCAGTTCCTATGGAAAATGCCGATGGTGGAATTATTCTCACCGCTTCGCATAATCCAAAACAATGGAATGCCTTGAAGTTGTTGAATGAAAAAGGAGAGTTTTTAAGTGGTGCGAATGGAGAAAAAATTCTTGAAATTGCTGAAGCAGAAGCTTTTGAGTTTTCTGACGTGGATTCATTGGGTGAAATTACCATCAACGATTCCTATATGGATATTCATATTGACGAAGTTTTGAATTTGCCATTGGTTGATGCCGATTTGGTAAAAACTAAAAAATTCAAAGTAGTAGTTGATGCGGTGAATTCATCTGGTGGAATCATTATTCCAAATTTACTAGAGCAAATGGGCGTAGCCGTGGTCAAATTATACTGTGAACCCAACGGTCATTTTCCGCATAATCCAGAACCTTTAAAAGAACATTTGGGAGACATTTGTAAATTGGTTGTGGAAGAAAAAGCCGATTTTGGCGTTGTAGTCGATCCAGACGTTGATCGTTTGGCTTTCATCTCTAACGACGGTGAAATGTTTGGTGAAGAATATACGTTGGTCGCTTGTGCCGATTATGTTTTGAGTAAAACGCCGGGCAATACGGTTTCGAACATGTCGTCTTCAAGAGCATTGCGTGATATTACCAACAAACACAACGGAAGTTACCAGGCGAGTGCTGTGGGTGAAGTGAATGTAGTCGAATTGATGAAGAAAACCAATGCGATTATTGGCGGTGAAGGAAACGGCGGTATCATTTACCCAGAATTGCATTACGGACGTGATAGTTTAGTTGGCGTTGCCTTATTTTTGACGTATTTGGCCAACCAAGATAAAACCGTTGCTGAATTGCGCGCTTCTTATCCGCAATATTACATGAGTAAGAACAAAATTGAATTGACGCCGCAGATTGATGTCGATGCGATTTTAGAAGCGATGACTGAAAAATACAAAAATGAAGATATTACCACGATTGACGGTGTAAAAATTGACTTTGCGACCGAATGGGTTCATTTAAGAAAATCCAATACCGAGCCTATTATTCGTATTTATACGGAGGCACCGACGCAAGAAGCCGCTGATCAATTGGCGTTGAGAATAATTGACGAGATTAAGGCGGTTGCGGGGATTTAGTTAGACTGTAAGACTGTAAGACTTTAGGACTTTAGGACTTTAAGACTGTAAGACTTTAAGACAGTAAGATTGTTAGATTTTTTTTGCGGTCTTTAAATCATGCATATCGGTCGACAATAATCAACGGTTCTTGGATACTCCTAAAAACCAAAAAACATGTATCTTTGAATCCAAATTCAACTACTATGATTTCCAAC
>JBIKRP010000316.1:0-3304 GCA_044349145.1 Flavobacterium sp. | reverse complement strand
CGCTTTCAACTTATAAAGTGCCAGATATATATTCTGTGCCGAAATCAATTCATATTACCCATCTAGAAACGGAAGGTCACGAATTGGCGATTAAGAAGTCAAAAGCTGTTGGTGAACCGCCATTGATGTACGGTTTAGGCGCTTACTTTGCGATTCGTTCTGCGGTAAAAGCTTTCAATCCTAATGTAGATTTAGCTGTCAATGCGCCGTATACGCCGGAAAAAGTGTTGATGGATTTGTATAAAAAATAATCAAACCGCTTTCTACTCAGTATCAATCTTATATGCCCTTATATGCCTTATGTGGTTCATAATAAGAAACATAAGTCAACAATGTAAGGCATATAAGGGCATATAAGATTTTAAAATATAGAAATAACTCCAAAATAGTAACATTAAATCCATGGTTCAAGATTTCTATAAAAGTGTTTATAATTTATTGCAAATAGAACCAAAAGCAATATTGATGGTCGTAATCGCCAACGAAGGCAGCAGTCCTGGCAGAAAAGGCTTTAAAATGGTAGTCACACAAAATCAAATGCACGGCACGATTGGCGGAGGCATCATGGAGCATAAGTTGGTGGAATATGCGCGAAGTTTATTAGAAGAATCTACTTTCAAGCCTTTTATCAAACATCAAATTCACGATAAGTCAGCGCCAACCGATCAATCGGGAATGATTTGTTCCGGTCGACAAACGATTGCTTTTTATGCTTTGAATGCCGAAAGCCTCAAGTGGATTGACTTGATCTTAAATTCACAAAACGGGAAAATCTCTTATTCAGAAAATGGTATTCACCTAAATGCTACAACTAATGCAGCAGATTGGGAATTTATAGAACCCATTTCGCTACCGAATCAAGTGTATATTATTGGTGGTGGCCATGTGGGTTTGGCATTGAGTGAAGTCTTATCTCGATTGGATTTTGAACTTCACTTGCTCGATCATCGCGAGAATCTCAATACGATGGAGGCGAATAGCTTTAAACAATCAAAACAAATCGTCGAATTCGAAACCATAGATCAACATATTCCAGAAACTGAAAATACTTACGTTGTGATTATGTCTTTTGGTTATCGCACGGATGACATTATTATTCGCCGTTTGTTGGACAAAAAATATAAATTCATCGGCATGCTAGGAAGTCAAGAAAAGATGAAAACCTTGTATAAAAATCTCTTGGCCGACGGATTTTCGCAAGAGCAAATTGATCAAGTTTATGCTCCAATCGGCCTCGATATCAAAAGCGAAACCGCCGCAGAAATTGCCATCAGCGTGGCGGCACAATTGATTCAAATTAAAAATAAAGGATTACGATGATTTCAGTTGATGAGGCTTTTTCAATCCTAAACAAGACTACTTTTTCTCTGCGAGAAGTGGAAGTTTCATTACATGATGCCTCTTCATTTATATTAGCAGAAACCTTGATTTCTCCGATTTCTATGCCGCCATTCCGACAAGCCAATATGGACGGATTTGCCCTTTCGTTGCACGACGAATTAATCTATGAAATTGTTGGTGAAATTAAAGCGGGCGATTATTTCGATGGGCAACTGCAACCTGGACAAGCGATGAAAATTTTTACCGGAGCTGCCGTTCCTGATTCGGCACAAGCTGTGATTCAGATTGAAAAAGTGATCGTAAATAACCATCAATTGCACCTTCAAGAAAATGTCAAACCTGAAACCAACGTCCGCCCGTTAGGTTCTCAAATTGAAAAAGGAACTGTGGCTTTAGAAAAAGGTTCATTTCTGAATCCAGCTGCGATTGGTTTTTTAGCGGGTTTGGGAGGTACTTCGGTTAAAGTTTATGCGAAACCCAAAGTGGGTATTGTGATTACTGGCAACGAATTGGTTCAAGCGGGACAGCCTTTGGCAAGCGGGAAAGTCTACGAAAGCAATGCAATCATGTTGAAAGTAGCTTTGCAATCGGCGCATTATCATCATTTAAAAAGTTATCAAGTCGAAGACACTTTCGAAGAGACAAAATCGGTATTGCAACAAGCCATCGAAGAAAATGATGTCATCCTAGTTTCTGGAGGGATTTCTGTTGGCGATTATGATTTCGTTGGCAAGGCGTTGCAAAGTTTAGCAGTCGAAACCCTGTTTTATAAAGTGAATCAAAAGCCAGGAAAACCATTATATTGCGGCAGATTAAACGGCAAGATGATCTTTGCTTTACCAGGGAATCCGGCGGCAAGTTTGACTTGTTTATATGTCTATGTACTACCGACTTTAGATCGAATTTCGGGAAAAAATGCGTCGTATATGCCATATATTACAAAACCATTGGCGCACGATTTTGAAATCAATAATTCGAGAAGTCAGTTTTTGAAAGCTTTAGTAATCGGTGACGAGGTGACTATTTTGCCACACCAAGATTCGTCGATGTTGGATTCGTTCGCGACTGCAAACGCGTTAGTTTTTGTTCAAAATGGTTGTTATGAGTTGGCAATAGGCGCTGCAGTTGGCGTTTATCAATTATAGTAAAAAGTACAAACTGTATGTTTTTTTACCTCAATGATTAAATTTATGAAATCAAAAATCACGATAATCCTTGCAATGCTTCTTCATATTAGCATGGCAATTGCGCAAGTAGAAACGATTGGTGAATCTGTTTTTTACATAGGTGAAATCAAAACGATTCAATCGAAAATTCTCAATGAAAGCAGAACTTTGAATATCTATTTGCCGCCGACGTACACCAAAGATAAAGCGTATCCGGTTTTATATTTACTTGATGGTTCCGCCAACGAAGACTTCTTGCATATTGTTGGTTTGGTGCAGTTTTATAATATGCAATTTCAAATGCCGGACTTTATTGTGGTGGGAATCGCCAACGTCGATCGCAAAAGGGATTTTACCTTTCCGACAGATGCCGCCGATTTAAAGAAAGAGTTTCCAACCACTGGCGGTTCAGCAAAATTTATCAATTTTCTTGAAAACGAATTGCAGCCTTACATCGAATCAAAATATAGCACAACAGAAACTAAGTTTATCATAGGGCAATCGCTTGGTGGACTGTTAGCCACGGAAATTCTCTTGAAGAAACCGCAATTGTTTACCCATTATTTGATTGTTAGTCCAAGTTTGTGGTGGGACAATGAAAGTCTACTAAAAAATGCTCCAGCGCTTTTGGAACAAAATAAAAATAGCACTGCAGAAGTTTATCTTGCGGTCGGAATGAAAGAACATATGACGATGATCAAAGATGCAAAGGAGATGAGTATTGCGTTTAGAAATGCCAAAAATCCGAAAGTAAAACTCGATTTTATGGAGATGACCAACGAAAATCACGCTTCTAT
>JBIKRP010000030.1:0-11332 GCA_044349145.1 Flavobacterium sp. | reverse complement strand
GGAAGACAATCTCAAGTCGATTCACAAATGGAAAAATTATGAAGTCATTCTTCAAAATCATGATATTTACGTCTATCCTAGAATTTCTTCTGAGACAGCAACACTAGATCTCAAAAACCATCCAAGAATTCATCATGTTGATGCGCCAATTGTCGAGATTTCTTCCACTTTTATTCGTGAAAGTATCAAAAACAAAAAGAACATTCAACCACTGATTCCCTATAAAGTCTGGGAATATATCGATTATAACAATCTGTATAAAAAATAGATAACTGAAAGCTCTAATTGCCTTTTAGTTAACATCAATTTACGAAATCCCCATTTTTCTTTACGTAAATTTACAATCCACAATTTAAAACGCGCTATCCATGCTCAACTTCGAACTTTATAATCCGACAAACCTTATTTTTGGTAAAAATCAAATCGAAAAATTAGCTTCTCTACTACCACAAAATGCTAAAATCCTACTCGCCTATGGTGGTGGAAGTATTTTTAAAAATGGCATCTACGATCAAGTAACAGCACAACTCAAAGGCTTTGAAGTAGTCGAATTTGGTGGCATTGAACCCAATCCACATTTCGAAACTTTGATGAAAGCCGTCGAAATTGTACGAGAGCAAAAACTGAATTTCATTTTAGCTGTTGGCGGCGGAAGCGTCATTGATGGCGTAAAATTTATCTCTGCGGCAGTAAACTTCACCGAAGATCCGATAGACATTCTAAAAAAGAGACTATTGTTTAAAGATTCTAGTACTGTAATTCCATTCGGAACGATTTTGACCTTGCCCGCTACCGGAAGCGAAATGAACTCCGGAGCAGTTGTGACCATCGCCGCAACTAAAGAAAAATTGGTTTTGGGTGGCAGCGCATTATTCCCACAATTCTCGATTTGCGATCCAACGGCAATCGCTTCTCTGCCGAAAAGACAATTGCAAAACGGGGTGGTGGATGCCTATACACATGTATTGGAGCAATATCTCACTTTTCCACATGATGCGCCACTTCAAGACCGCATTGCAGAAGGTGTTTTGCAAACTTTAGTAGAAATTGGTCCAGCAGTGGTCGAAAATCCAACCGACTATAAATTAGCGTCTAACTTTATGTGGTGTTGTACCATGGCGCTCAATGGTTTGTTAAACAAAGGTGTTCCTGTAGACTGGGCAACACATATGATTGGCCATGAACTCACAGCACTCTACAACATCGATCACGCAAGAACTTTAGCCATCATCGGGCCCAATTTATATCGTGCGCTTTTCGAAACCAAAAAAGAGAAATTAGCACAATACGGTGAAAGAGTTTGGCATGTAGAAGGAAAAACCGTCGACGAAAAAGCGATGCAAGCTATCGAAAAGACAGTTGATTTTCTTCATCTGATGGGAATAAAAACCAAACTATCCGAATATACTTCTGACTACGAAAATACCGCAGATTTTATTGTCAAACGTTTTGACGAAAGAGGTTGGCATTCCTTAGGTGAAAAACAAAATGTTACTTTAGACAAAGTGAAAGAAATTGTAGAAATGAGCTATTAGTTTCAAAGGACAAAAATTCAAAAGGCGTTCAAAATAAATTATTTTGAACGCCTTTTTTCTAACATAAAACAAAACGAAACTAACCCGATAATATAGTATTCTAACCAATTAACCTTTGAATAACGCGACACATTCAAAAGTATTGTGTTGAATTTCAAAAGAATACGTTAAAATTTACATTTTACATAAGACTCCATTTGTTCCAATACGTTTCTAATTCACTTTTTTTTGGTTACTTTTGAAACTGAATAGTTTCCTGATGTAGAATTAGGAGCTATTTCCCGCTATCCGTTTCAATCTTTTCTTGCTTGAGCAGACCAATCGCAATTGAGATGCCTTTAATTACAAGAAAAGGATTTCCACTGCAAACAGGAAGTGTTCCCCGAACACCTCTAAAAGTGAAAGTCAAGTGAGGTAATCGGGGCTAAACCATACAATCTAATGACAGAATATCCAAAATTTGCCGTAATCGGTGGTGGTAGTTGGGCAACCGCCATTGCTAAGATGCTATGTGTAAATCTTCCAGAAATTGCGTGGTACATGCGTAATGAAGAAGCCATCGAACATTTAAGAACACAACATCACAATCCAAATTATTTGAGCTCGGTAGAATTTAAGACTTCTCAACTTAGACTTACCAGTAATATCAATGAGGCGATCAAGTATGCCGACTATATCATTTTTGCTATTCCATCTGCTTTCTTAAGTTCAGAATTATCAAAGCTGACAGAGAGCATAAAAGACAAAGTGATTTTTTCAGCCATCAAAGGAATTGTTCCAGAAACTAGTCTCATTGTCGGAGAACATTTTAATAAAGAATACGGAATTCCATTTGAAAACATCGGCGTAATTACAGGACCATGTCACGCGGAAGAAGTGGCACTTGAACGTTTGTCTTATTTAACAATTGCTTGTGGAGATTCTGCAAAAGCCAGAATTGTAGCCAAATGTT
The DNA here is from genome assembly GCA_044349145.1 of Flavobacterium sp. Lineage (GTDB taxonomy): Bacteria > Bacteroidota > Bacteroidia > Flavobacteriales > Flavobacteriaceae > Flavobacterium. Next base: position 8,845 of record JBIKRP010000030.1, on the reverse strand, counting down.
TGTCTGGAAATTACATCAAAGCCAAAATTTCTGATGATATCATCGGAACCGAATACGCAGCGATGCTTAAAAACATCTACGCTATTGCTGCAGGAATCGCCCATGGAATCGGTTATGGAGATAACTTCCAGTCAGTGTTAATGAGTAACGGCATTCGTGAGATGAAAAAATTCATTCGCAAAGTGCATAAAATGAAGCGTAATATTAATAATTCCGCGTATTTGGGAGATTTACTAGTAACCGGTTATTCCGTGTTTTCTAGAAATAGGATGTTCGGAAATATGATTGGAAAAGGCTATACCGTGCAATCTGCTATGATGGAAATGAGCATGGTTGCTGAAGGCTATTATGCCACTAAAAGCGCTTGGGAACTCAATCAGACCTATGGAGCTAATACGCCAATAATTGATGCTGTTTACGCTATTTTATACGAAGGAAAAGAGGCTAAGAAAGTTTTTAAAAAATTAACTGAGAAACTAGACTAGCTTTTGTAGAGAAAAGAATCAAGAAACAAGAGCCAAGAAGCAGAATATAATTTCTTGCTCCTTGGCTCTTGTTTCTTTTCTTTTTCTATCGCACAATCACACCATCTACAAACAAAATTGGCACTTCTTCTACTGCTTTTTCGTGAATCGAATTGGCTTTAAACGTATATTTCTTATCATACAAAGTCCCTCCTATAAAAAAGGTTACCATAAACTCGTTGTTCAAAGCGAGAACGCTGTTTTCAATCATTTCTACTTTGACCACTGAAACCGCCGGAACCGCAACAAAAGCATGTCGCAATAGTGATGTTTTTTTCATCTCCCCATTGATCGTCCCGAATGCTTTCGAAACAACCATAACGCCATCTAGTTGAAAATCGCTATCATTGATGAGATACACATACCAAACCTTGTCCATAAAGTCGTCGTTCCATTCTTGGACAGCGGCTAGAAATACGTTTTCTACGGTTGGGATGATGATGTCTTTTTTCACTGTAAAATCTTGTTTTTGATGTTTTCCCTCCTTTGGAGGGGTGCCCGCCGCGGCGGGCGGGGTGGCATAGCCCGGATAGCAGTGGAAATCCTTTTTTGTTTTTGTGAATGTCCTCTACTTTCGGAATGAATGCCGTGGCAAAAAAGATTGCAACGAATAGCCGGACCTAGCTCCTAAAATTATATACTCGATTTAAATTGCTCTAAGAATCGCACATCGTTTTCGTAGAACATTCTGATGTCTCCGATTTGATAGAGCAACATCGCGATTCTTTCAATTCCCATCCCAAAGGCGAAACCGTTATATTCGTCTGGATTGATTCCGCAATTTTTTAATACATTCGGATCGACCATGCCGCAGCCCATAATTTCTAACCAACCCGTACCTTTGGTGATTCTGTAATCGGTTTCTGTTTTGAGTCCCCAATAAATATCAACCTCAGCGCTTGGCTCCGTAAACGGAAAATAAGACGGTCTTAAGCGTATTTTTGATTTGCCAAACATTTCTTTGGTAAAGTATAAAAGCGTCTGCTTTAAGTCGGCAAACGAAACATCTTTGTCAATGTATAATCCCTCTACTTGGTGGAAAATACAATGGGATCTCGAGGAAATGGCTTCGTTTCGGAACACTCTTCCCGGAGAAATCGTACGGATAGGCGGTTTGTTATTTTCCATGTATCGTACCTGAACGGAAGAAGTGTGCGTTCTCAGTAAAATATCTGGATTCGTTTGGATAAAAAACGTGTCTTGCATATCACGCGCCGGATGGTATTCTGGAAGGTTCAATGCGGTAAAATTGTGCCAATCGTCTTCTATTTCCGGACCTTCAGAAACGTTGAATCCAATGTTTGAAAAGATATCAATAATTTGGTTTTTTACAATTGAAATCGGGTGTCTAGACCCTACGATGATTGGCTCACTTGGACGCGTTAAATCACCGTAGAAACCTTTAGTTTCTTCTTTACTTTCCAGAGATTCCTGAATTGTTTTTACTTTTTCTTCCGCAGAAGTTTTAAGCAAATTAATGACTTGACCGAATTCTTTTTTTTGATCGTTAGGAACATTTTTGAATTCCGCAAAAAAGTCCTTTAGCAAACCTTTACTTCCTAAGTACTGTATTCTGAATACTTCAAGTTCAGCGGCGTCTTCCGTTGTGAATGCTTGAACTGAAGTGATGTGTTCTTTGATTTTATCTATCATGGTCGTGCTGTAAATGAAAGCGCAAATTTAATTAAAAGTTGTCAGTATTTAATCAATGACTTCTCTTTCTATAAAGTAATTGACAATGGCTTCTTTCATCAAGACCGATTGTTCACCAGCTTTGAGTGGTGGCAAACTTTCTTTGACGGTATAATGTGGCCAGCCTTCATCGTCAAAATAGTCAAATTCGTAGAAACCATAAGGCTCTAGTAAGCGACAAATAGCGATATGCATGAGGTTGAGTTTCTCGTCTTTCTTGTATTTCTGGTGGACTTTCCCGAGTTCTTGAACGCCGATTAAATAGATGATCGCATCCAAGTCGAGGTCTTCGCCTTGCGAAAATTGATTGGAAAGCAAGTTGACAAGCTTTTCCCAGCGTTCTTTGAGTTGTTGGTCTCTAGACATGATTGGATATTTGATTTAGGATTTTAGCTTTAGGATTGGGGATTGGAAACCAAAATCGTGGGCAAAGATAAGAAGTTGCCTGCGGATTAGACCACCAATTCGTTTATATTTGCTCGGTTCTAAAGCGCAACCATGGAGTTGATTGATATCATTTTGGCGGTTTTTCTTGTACTCGGAATCATCAAGGGATTTCGCAACGGTTTTTTTGTGGAATTAGCCTCTTTAATTTCGATTATGCTTGGTATTTATTTGGCAATCCGATTTTCGTTTATCACTAAATCGTATTTAGAAAAAGAAGTCTCTTGGGATGCCAAGACAATTCAAGTTGTGGCATTTGCGATTACTTTTATTATTGTTATCATTGTGGTTTCGAGTTTAGCAAAAGCTTTTACATCCATTGCCAATTTTGCTAGTCTTGGCTTTATGAATAATTTTTTGGGGGCATTTTTAGGGTTGCTACGCACCATTTTAGTGGTAAGTGTGTTACTTAATTTGTTTCAAAAAATAAATTTTGAAAACTGTTTTCTTTCGAAAGAAATGAAAGAAAAATCGACACTTTATCCGATGGTACAAGAAGTGTCTAAAAACATTTATCCCGCTATATCAGCATGGTTTGAAGTATTCCAATCTGAAGAATTCCGATTGGAAAATGATTTGGATAAAAAATAATTACTTCACAGATTTAACAGAAGAATTTTCAATCCAGCCTTCTGAACCGTCGGTCAATTCTATCTTAACCCAATTTTCTATCGATTCGTGAAGAAACACTTTCGCGCCTTCGTGCAGCATAAATACATCTGAACTAGAAGATTTTGGTTCGCTTTTTACTTGCGTGATTTCTGCAAAAACAATCGCGGGTCTTTCATTTTCAAAGTGCGACTTTTCGAAGATTGCTGCCAACCCACTTAACAAAATCAGAAATACAATCATAAACATCCCAATAAAGAAGATCCTTTTCGAAGATGTTAATTGAGAAAAGTAATATCCAAGAAAAAACAGCAGGAAAAATCCCGAAAAGGCAACGGTAATCCAAGCCCAAGTATTGTAGTGGAAAGCACCTGTAAAGTCTCGTAATAATTTAGCAAAGCCCACTTTAGGAACCACTTTAATTTCGTCAATCGTTAGTTTGTGCGCAAAGGCTAGGTTGTTTTGGATTTCGCTATCATTGGGATTCAAAACCAGCGCTTTTTCGTAATTATAAATTGCCGGAGCAACTTTATTGAGTTTGTAGTAACAATTGGCCAAATTGAAATAAAGTTCAGCCGACTCCTTTTTTGAATCTAAAATAGTTTCATAGGCAGCAATCGCTTCTTCATATTTCCCTTTTTGATATAGCGCATTTCCTCTTTCGAAACCGTTTTGGGCAAAGAAAAACTGCGAGGTCAAAAGCAATAAATAAAGAGTCTTTTTCATTTTCGTCTACAGTCAATTAAGAGATTTGCTTTTCTAATTCTGAAATAATCGTCACCGCTTTGTCGTAATCTTGTTGAATCGCTACACTTGATGCTGGCGCATAACGAGCCAATTCACAGTTCTTCGTTAATTCGATAAAGGCGGTCACCGATGCTACATTGCCATTTCTAGATAATAATAATTCTTGGATGAAATCTTTGCTCATCTCAGAGGTTTCGATTTTCAACTTGGCTTTTAAAAAGTTATACATTGCTTTTTCTAGTGCAACATAAAACATTTCTTTATTTTGGAGTTGTTGCTTGGCTTCTGACAAGTATTTCTTCGCTAATTTATTAGACAATCTGATTTTATTTCCAGCGACATCTCCATCGATTGCTTCTTTTTTCTTTTTCACCAATACAATGATTGGTATAATCAACAACGGAAGAAAAGTAAGCACATAAAACAAAGTCGACCCTAAAAAGTCTTTTTGGTTTATTGCGGTCAAACTCGTTTTTAATTTGATAAACTGAAATTGTTCTCCGGCACTCACTTTCATTTTTGCCACACCAGAATTGGCGGCGACTTCAGTGTTATCTCCGGTTGATGGGCCATCCAAAACATTGATTAAGATTTCCGGCGACGTAATGGTTTTATACTTTCCTGTTGAAAGGTCAAAATAGCTAAATGACATCGGTTTTATCGGATACTTTCCTTTAAATTGTGGGATAATTGTATAGGAATCTGAAATGCTTCCGTTCATTCCCGACAATGGAGTATTTACTTTCTCGTTATGCACAGGGTCATACATTTCAAGTGAATTGGGAACCACTGGTTTTGGAAGCGTAAATAGTTTTAAGTTTCCTGTCCCTGATGCCACTACTTTTAGATCAAGAGATTCTCCATTTTTTAAGTTGGTTTTGGACGGCGTCACTGAAAAATTGAATCGTCCGACTGCACCTGAAAAATCGATTGGTTTACCAGCTTCTGGTAGTGGTTTTACTGTAATGGTCTTGCTTCCTGCTGAGACTCTTTTGTTGTCATTAACCACTTGCACTTGACCAAAGAAATTTCTTCTGTTTGTTGGGACTTGTACGTCGATGTCTAATGATAGTGGCTCAATTTCAAGTTTCCCTGATTTCTGTGGATATAAAACTGTTTTTCTCAGCACCACACAACGATATTTTTCTCCGTTGTATTTTCCTTCTTCTGCGACCAATTGTTTGATGTCGATGTTTTGACTCCAAAAATCATTGTACTTTGGTTTGTTGAGTTCGCGCCAATTGGTGATTCCGATATTGTAACTGAAGTACAATTTATATACAACGGTAATCGGTTCATTCACGTATGGGTTTCCTTTTGAAATTTCTGCCACCAAGTGAATCGCGTCATCAGCTGAGATTTGCGGTTCTTCGTTAGGATCTCGCGGTTGCTGAACAGCTGCAGTGACATTAATCTTTATTGGATTGGTTTTGTAAATCTGACCATTTATTTCAACCGCCGCTTGCTTAATGATCAAAGTCCCTTTTTGTGTCGGTAATAGAAAATAAGAATACGATTTATTAAAAGAGCTTCTACCGTTTACCCATGATTGACTCACTTGTTGACTTGGTCCTGCTACGATTCTGAATCCTTCAAAAGAAGGTGGCGAAAAATTATCTCCATCGGCATTCATGGTGAAATCGATGCGCAATCTTTCGTTTAATCCCAGCGTGTTCTTGCTTACTTTGGCCTCAAATTGAACTTGAGCCCAGAGTCCATGGAAACTAATAAAAAGCAGTATTAAGTATTTTTTCATTTCTTTTAGCAATCTTAAAATCTAATAGCCTTATAATCTTGCGGTCTATCTACCAATCTTTCTCTGTTTGTACTGGTTTGCCTTTTACTTTTTTAGCATTAACCTTATCTTGAATTTTCTTTTCTTCATTATTTACAGCGTCTAGTAAGTTCTGTAAACGTTCCTTAGAAATACCGCCAGGTTTTGGTTTTGGTTCATTGGGCTGATTGTTCTCTCCTTTATCTTCTTTTTTGTCTTTCTCGCCGTCTTTTTTCTCGTCTTGCTTGTCCTTTTTCTCGTCCTTTTTCTCGTCTTTTTTATCTTCCTTCTTATCTTTTTTATCGTCTTTCTTTTTGTCTTTTTTATCCTCTTTGGGCGGATTGTCTTTCAACATCTTTTTCGCTAGAGCAAAATTATATCTAGTTTCCTCGTCGCTTGGGTTATTTCGTAATGCATTCTTGAAAGCTTCAACGGCTTGACTATAATTCTTTTCTTTCATAAAAACATTGCCCAAATTATGAAAGGCTTGGTGTTTTTGATCTTTCGAATTCGCACTTTCTATCGCCTTCATATAGGAGTTCTTGGCCTCGCTGGCTTGATTTTGACGATAAATAGAATTCCCTAGGTTGTAACTCGCAGTCGCATTTTTCCGCGTTCTTGACAACGATATCCTATAATCTGCTTCTGCATTGGCGTATTTCTTGGCTTCAAATTCATCGTTTGCTTTTGGCAGATTTTTATCCACTTCCTGAGCCAAAGAAACGGAAGAAATATACAGCAGCATTAATAAAATGAATTGTCTCATGATGCTTTTTCGTTAAACAAATTCAACTTTGTAATCCAATTGGTTCTTCTATCGAGGAAGAAAATATCTAAAAATAATAAGGAAAATGCGATCCCTAAAAACCACTGAAACTGGGATTCGAAATCCGCCATTTGAGTGGCTTCAAATTCTGTTTTTTGAATATTATCTAATGCATTTTTTACATAGGCGAGGACTTCCTTAGTCGAATTGCCGCTGACATAACCGCCTTTGGTTGCTTTGGCAATTTCTTTTAAACTTTCTTGATTTAATTTGGTAATGACCACTTCGTTATTGTTGTCTCTTTTGAAACTTTGAACAACGCCATTTTGCTTCATTGGAATCGGACCACCTTTTTCAGTTCCGACACCAATTGTAATGATTTTCATTCCATTTTTATTAGCTTCTGCCGCAGCTTCGGTTGCTCCGTCAGAGTGATCTTCACCGTCAGAAATTAATATTAATAATTTACTTGTTTTATTTCCTTTATCGAAATAGGTCGAGGACAATTTGATGGCATCGTCTAAAGATGTTCCCTGTGAAGATACAATCGATGTATTCATGCTCTGCAAAAACATCTTTGACACGCTGTAGTCCGTCGTAATAGGCAGAACAGGAAAAGCACTCCCAGCATACGCTACAATCCCAATTCGATCATTCCCTAATTGATTGATGATTTGCGAAACAATTTGCTTGCTTTTTTCTAATCGATTAGGAGCGACGTCTTCGGCCAGCATACTTTTGGAAACGTCGATGGCGAAAACAATATCAATGCCTTCGCGCTTGATAGTTTCCATTTTGGTTCCGATTTTTGGATTCACTAACCCAAGTACTAAACCAACAAGTGCTAATATCAATAGAATAAATTTCAATGTGGGCTTAAACACGGATCGCTGTGGGCTTAATTTTCTAACTAATTCTAAATCTCCAAATTCGCGTTGCTTTTTTCTTTTCCAAAACTGCACGTACAAGAACAGCAAAACCAGCAGTGGAATGATGGCCAAAAGATAGAGATACCCTTTTTCTTCTAATTCGTACATATTAAATAAAACTTTTGAAAATAGTGTTTCGCAATCCGATTTCAATTAGAACAAGTATTCCTGCAATTAGAACCAATGGCCGGTATTTCTCGTCATAATCGTAATATTTCAACTCTTCAATTTCAGTGGTTTCTAATTTATTGATCTCATTATAAATCTGAACCAACTTGGTATTGCTGGTCGCTCTAAAATATTTTCCGCCTGTTTTTCGAGCAATGCTTCTCATTAATTTCTCGTCAATCTCAACCTGCATCATGCGGAATAAGAATTGTCCGTTTGGTGCGATTGCATAAGGGAATTCTGCCATTCCATTAGTTCCAATCCCAATCGTATATACTTTTATTCCGTATTGTTCTGCGATATCTGACGCGGTTTCTGGTTCAATAAATCCCGCATTATTCACACCATCAGTGAGCAGAATAATCACTTTGCTTTTTGCTTTGCTGTCTTTCAAACGATTGACTGCTGTGGTCAATCCCATTCCGATTCCAGTCCCATCTTGCAACACATTGTCATATTTGATACTATTTACGGCATCAACAATAATCGCTTTGTCGCTAGTGACTGGTGTTTTTGTATAAGCCTCTGCTGCATATACCACCAAGCCTATTCGGTCATTCGGTCTTTGCTCTACGAAATCCGATGCCACTCTTTTAAGCGCTTCCATTCTGTTTGGCTTCAAATCTTTGGCAAGCATACTTCCGGAAACATCGACGGCAATTACGATATCAATTCCTTTTGTAGTTTTCGTTTCATTGCTAATATCAACGGTTCTAGGTCGCGCCATCGCTACAATAACTGCGCTCAAGGCAAGCAAACGCATGACAAACAATATTGGTTGTAATTTTGCTAAAATTGATGGCGTTGCTTGAAATCCTTGCAATGAACTTATCTTTAATGTCGGCGCCTGTTGCTTTCTTTTCCACAAATACCAAGCAAGTGCTAGCGGAAGCAAAAGAAATAACCAACAGAAACCTGGATTTAAAAAAGTGATCTCTTTCATTATTCGCTTACTTTTTTAAGTTCGACAGAATCTAAAATCCGTGACGATATTTGATTTGCATAGGAATCGCCCTCTTCGTGTATGATTACAATTTGCTGTAATCCGCCGTCCTGATGGAATAATAATACTTCATAGTAAAACTTGGTGCTACTCTTTGTTAAACTGTCTACTCTAGAAAAGCTTCCGTATGCTTTTAGCCCTCTAATGCCTTGTTTGGTGTCGAATTCTTCTTGTTTGACAATCATGTTT
>JBIKRP010000315.1:0-3320 GCA_044349145.1 Flavobacterium sp. | reverse complement strand
TTGTCGACAGCAATAAGTTTATCTAGCATTTATTTCTGACGCTTTACGGGTCCTTCAATGAGTTCAATATCTTCTGAAGTTTCGACCTGTGGCGATTCTTCTAACAGTTTCGTCTTTGCTTTATTGATTTCATCGGTAATATTCTGAGATAGACCCGAAAAATTACCGTGCATTTCCTGAAAAGTTTTGTCTAGCCCGTTACTTTCAGCGCTTTTCTGAATTTCACTTTTAATATCATTTGTGGCATTCTTTAGTTGCGCCATAATTTTACCCATAGTTCTTGCTATTTCAGGTATTTTCTCTGCCCCAAAAAGCATCAGCATGATAAAAAGAATCAACACTAATTCGCCACCGCCAATCCCAAACATATCGTATTTTTTTTGCAAAGTTAATAAGTAAAACAAAAGCAACTCGAACTATTGTCAAAAAATGTTCCTAATCGAATTTTGATTTGACTTGCTGTTTTGGCCAAGTATTGTTAGTCATATCAATGTCTGCCGTTTCCAATTTAGGATCGACCACAATTTTAGTAATCGCTTTTTTTGTAGCAAAAGTTCTAGAGACTTCATTGTCATTCATTCTCCAAATTTGAGCTGGGAATTTATAGTTTTCAACTGTTCCGTCTTCGAAAGTAATTTCAACAATAATCGGCATTACCAATCCGCCTGGTTTGTCAAAGGTTACTTGAAAGAAATACTTCGGACTATTCAATTTAGCTTGTTCTTCCTTGGTGAAAGTAGCTTGAACATACTCATCTAAACTTTTTATTTCTTTAATTTCAAATGGTTTGTTCATTTCTGGTTTGTAATCTTCACTGCCTTCAGCGATCATATACACCATGGGCCCATCAACACCTGAACGTCTTCTTTTTCTTTTTGCTAAGAAATCCGACACTTCTTTAGAAGGCGTATTTGAGACGTAATACTTTTTGACTTCTTTGATTCCGATATCATTAAAATCTGTAGTATAAAACCAACCTCTGAAGAACCAATCTAAGTCGACGGCCGAAGCGTCCTCCATCGTTCTAAAGAAATCTTCAGGTGTCGGATGTTTGAATTTCCATCGATTCGCGTACGTCTTAAATGCATAATCAAATAAGTCGTGTCCCATAATTGTTTCGCGAAGTATATTCAATCCAACAGCGGGCTTTCCATACGCATTATTTCCAAATTGCTTGATGCTTTCCGAATTGGTCATAATGGGATCAATCTTAGACTGATCGCCGCTCATATACGGAACAATGGTTTTCGCTGGACCTCGATCTGCTGGGAAATTAGGATCAAATGTAATCTCCGCCAAGTATTCCATAAAAGTATTCAATCCTTCATCCATCCATGTCCATTGACGCTCATCGGAGTTCACAATCATCGGGAAAAAGTTGTGTCCCACTTCATGAATAATCACGCCTAACATTCCGTATTTTAGTCGGTCGGTGTATTTACCATCAGCGTCTGGGCGACCGAAATTCCAACAAATCATTGGATATTCCATTCCTTGATCGCGCGCACTCACCGATACCGCTTTTGGATAAGGATAATCGAAAGTATAACTCGAATAACTTTTTAAGGTGTGTGCAACGGCTCTTGTGGAATATTCTTCCCAAAGCGGATTACCTTCTTTTGGATAAATCGAAACTGCCATTACATTTCTTTCGCCAAACTTCACCGCCATAGCATCCAAAATGAATTTTCTAGACGTAGAGATTCCAAAATCGCGTACATTTTCCGCCTTAAATTTCCATGTTTTTTTCTGTGTAGAGAACCCTTTTTCAGCTGCCATCGCTTCTGCTTGTGTGACAACAATTACCGGTTTGTCAAAGCTCTTTTCTGCTAATGCGTATCGTTTTACTTGTTCTGCTGTAAAAACTTCGGCTCTGTTTTGCAAGACACCAGTCGCCTCCATAATATGGTCTGCTGGAACCGTAATATTCACTTCAAAATTCCCGAAAGGCAAAGCAAATTCGCCGCTTCCCCAGAACTGCATATTTTGCCATCCTTCCACATCATTATATACTGCCATTCGCGGATAAAATTGCGCCAATACATAAAGATTATTTCCATCGTCAAAGTGCTCATAACCTGAGCGACCACCATCGAGCATATAATTGTTGATGATGTAATTCCATTTGATATTCAAAACTATTTTCTCACCGTGAGCTAAAGGTTTTGCCAAGTTGATACGCATCATCGTTTCATTGATGGTATACGGCATCGGACTTCCTTTACCGTCTTTAACGTAATCGATTTTAAAACCACCATCGTATTTTTCTTCTAAGTATTTTCTAGAAAATGCCTGCGTGCTCATCGCCGGATCGGTGGTATTACTGTCAACTAAAGGTGTTTTGGAAGTTCTAGCTGCAATATTTTGATCCAATTGCATCCACAAATAATCAAGTGATTCTTGTGCATTATTCGTATAAGTGACCGTTTCAACGCCGTAAAGCCTGGTGTTTTTGTCGTCCAATTCTATATCAATCTTATAATCGGCTTGTTGTTGGTAATAATCCGGTCCTGGAGCTCCTGACGCGGTTCTATATGTATTAGGGGTTGCCAACAAATCATACATTTGTCTGAATTTGTTTTCGTCAACATGCCCTTTTTGTTTTGGTTTTGCTAGTTCTTGAGCATTCAGAAAACTAAAAAATGACAATGTCAACAAACCAATAAGAATACTTTTTTTCATACTATAAATTTTGAAGCTCTAAAAATAAAGTTTTTTTTTCGAGCACTTCGGATTCAAGTCTATTTTAACACCCCATTAGTATTATCCGCGGTCAATAATAAACTTTGTTTTTTCCCATTAAAGTTCGTTTGAATGATATTTTGCTGATCTGAATAAACCTCCATTAAGGTGGTGTTTTCGACTGTAAGTGATTTAATGCTGGAAATTTCATTGATTTTGTAATAACCAACAACCACATTACTTTCCATTTCTTTACTTATGAACACGATACTTTTTGGAACGCCATTTACTTTAATTTTGAAATGCTCCAGAAGATATTGAGTCATTTTTAACCTGTCATCCGCCGTTTCAGAATCCTCACCAATATGCGTTTTTACTTTAAAGCGTTGCTCCAACGCGGCGTTTAGATCATCAACAAAAATTCTGGACGTAATCTCAATTCGTTTCTTCTCAGAAACAAAATTGACTTGGTAAATCGCGATATAAAATTTGTGAATGGTGAAAGAACTAAGCGCAATAAATAACAAAAAGTAGACGATACCGATTTTTTTCATACTTCAAAAATAGTAATTTCTATGGCATTGAAATAGTTTCCTTATAATTCAATGATAGCTTACTCATTAGGAACTTTGTAAGTG
>JBIKRP010000314.1:0-3322 GCA_044349145.1 Flavobacterium sp. | reverse complement strand
ATGGGAGGAATTCGTTCCCAATCTCCAAAATTCACATCGATGTTTTTATTGTTGGTTTTAGCGTCAGTAGCTTTGCCTTCTACCTTCAATTTCGTTGGAGAATTTACCGTATTATATAGTTTGTTCCAAGTCAATTTAGGGTTTGCTATTCTGGGCGGAACCACGATTATTTTGGGTGCGTATTATATGTTGAAAATGTTTCAGCACGTTATGTTAGGCGAAACCAATGCAAGACCATTTAGTGACGTGACTTTCATTGAAGGACTTGTATTGCTCATCATCATTGGTGTCTTGTTCTTCTTCGGATTATACTCCAAACCCATTACAGATTTGATTACGCCAAGTTTGGAAAATATTTTAACTCACATCAATCGTTAATATGATTTAGGATTTGGGATTTAAGAATTAGGATTTATGACTAAAGATCAATTAAAAAAAAGAACAAAAGATTTTTCTTTAAATGTTTTTAAATTTTTAATGTCTTTACAAAAAAGTAAGGCTGTTGATGTTATTTCATATCAACTTTTCAAATCCTCTTCTTCTGTAGCGGCAAATTATAGAGCTGTTTGTCGAGGAAAGTCAAGTTCCGATTTTTTGAATAAATTGAAAATTGTCGATGAAGAAGCAGACGAAAGTTTGTTTTGGTTAGAGTTTATCAAAGGTTTAGAGATTCAATGTGACAAAGATGAACTTGAAAAATTAATAAATGAATCCAATGAACTGGTGGCTATTTTTTCATCAGCTATAAAAACAATTAAAGAAAAAAATAATTTAAAGTAAAATAAATGGAATTTACTGGAATCAAATCCTAAATCCTAAATCCTAAATTAAAGCAATGAATACATTAATAGTTATAATAGCACTTGGAGTTTTATGCCTTTTATTTGAAATTCTTAATTTAAGAAAAGCGCTCATTCCGATCACAGTTTTAGGATTACTTGGCGTTCTTGGATTGACGATTTCTGAGTTCAACACACCGGGAAGTTACTACAGCAACATGATTATGGTGAATAAATTCTCTGTTGCTTTTTCAAGTTTATTCATTGTATTGACGATTTTCTTGGTGACGCTGAGTCACAATTTCTACGAAAATCACCCAACCAAACTATCTGACTACGTGGCTATCAAGGTTTTCCTTTTATCAGGTGCGGTTGCTATGGTTTCGTTTGGAAATTTAGCGATGTTCTTTTTAGGAATTGAAGTGCTCTCGATTTCGTTATACATTTTAGCAGCAAGTAGTAGAATGAACTTAAAAAGTAACGAAGCTGGGATGAAATACTTCTTAATGGGATCATTTGCTTCGGGAATTATCTTATTCGGAATTTGTATGATTTATGGCGCAATGGGCACTTTCGATGTAGTTGAAATATCAGAATTATCAAGATCTGCCGAATTGCCGGTTTGGTTCCCAATAGGAATTATATTGCTAACCATTGGTATGTTTTTCAAAATCGCAGCCGTGCCTTTCCACTTTTGGGCACCTGACGTATATGAAGGGTCACCGGCGTTAACGACCGCTACAATGAGCACTTTGGCAAAGGTAGTCGCTATGGCAACGCTATTTAAGCTGCTTACCGCAATGAATGCTGAAATATCCTATCAATATCAAATCGTTGTGGTGATTGTTTCCATTGCGTCGATGACTGTTGGAAACATCATGGCATTGAAGCAAGCTAACGTAAAACGTATGTTGGCTTTCTCAGGAATATCGCACGCTGGATTTATGTTGATGACACTACTGAGTGCAGCGACTTCAGCAAGCAGTTTGTTATATTACGCAACCGCTTATTCTCTTGCCGGAATTGCGGCATTTGCTGTAATTTTATACGTATGCAAAAATCAAGACAATGAAGATATTGCGAACTTCCATGGATTGGGAAAAACAAATCCACTATTAGCTGCAGTATTAACTGGAGCACTCTTATCAATGGCCGGAATTCCCGTTTTTGCTGGATTCTTTGCCAAACTAAATTTATTTAGTCAAACCATCCAGGCGGGTTATTTGGTTTTGGTTATTGCCGCTGTAGTTAATTCAATCATCAGTGTCGGTTACTATTTCAAATTGATTTTAGCGATGTATACAAAAGAGCCTAGCGAAAATAGAACGGGAACGCCAATCTTAATTTATAGCGTAGCTGTTGTAGCAATTTTGTTAAATCTAGCTATTGGATTGTTTCCATCATTAGTAATGGATTTGTTAGGCTAATCACACTGAACGATATTAAAAAACCACCGATTGAATCGGTGGTTTTTTTATGCTTCTGTAAGAAGTAAAGTTTGCCATACCAAAATCTTATATATGATGAGTGCAATTCATGATGGACACGAACCTAAATAAAAAAGCCTCCCTTGACGAAGGAGGCTTTTACTTGAGTTAACTTAACCATGCTTATAAAAAAACTATGCGATATTAGAAGCGTATTGAGACGCTTTTTTCAAAAACGTTTTGATCAACAAACGGTTTGGAGCGATACCAGATGTCATCATTTGTTTTTTTGAAGATGTTTCTTTAGTGATATTTTCGTTTGTTGTTTGTTTTGTTCCCATAAACCAAGAAACCATATTCATCGAAGAATTAGATTCTACTGTAGTAGTTGAAGCAGCAACAGTAGCAGGAACTTCGATTGTGTTTTGTGCAAACCCAGCAGTAGACAACAACATCATTACTAAAACGATCATCATTTTGATTGTGTTTGAAGTAGTGTTTGCTGTTGTGTTCATATTGGTGTGTGTTGCTTTGTTTGTACATGACAAATCTATGGCAACCTCACAGCCTGATGAAATAGTTTCGGTCACTAACCCCAAAACTCGTTAAACTAACCAAAAATGAAAATCTCGTGCATTTCGGCTAAAAAAAATGCATTTTATGGATGGTTTTAAGAGAATCAATTGTTGAATTATCGCTTAAAAGCATCTTTGTTTAAAAAAAATGTGATTATATGCTAGAAAAAGATAAAGCACACGATTTCACAGCGGCTTCAAATAACATTAGTCGGAGTCGAAACTTAGAGGTCTGACTTCTACTTCCGCTTCAACATTCAATATTCGTTATTCAACATTCAACCTTTATTAAATTTTGAACAGACGAGCAACGAACTTACAATTTTGAACCAAAAGAAAAAGCCCCTGATTTCTCAGAGGCTTTCAGTACCCGGAGCAAATCAAACTTAAAAAGTTTGACTCGCTCCTAAAAGAAAAACGACTGATTTCTCAGTCGTTTTCTGTACCCGGAGCCGGAGTCGAACCGGCACGGTTTCCCACAGGTGTTTGAGACCAGCGCGTCTACCAATTCCGCCATCCGGGCGTAGCAGACAGACCTGAA